>PWZC01000111.1 GCA_003567615.1 Gemmatimonadota bacterium
ACCATGGCGATTCGTGTGGGTATCAACGGGTTCGGACGCATCGGCCGCCTCGTACTTCGAGCGGTGATGGAATCAGGAAAGGACGATGTCGAGATTGTGGCGGTCAATGATCTCACCGACGCATCGACGCTGGCGCACCTGTTCAAGTACGACTCGGTTCATCGCACCTTCCCCGGTCGGGTGGAGGTGATGGAGGGCGGAATCCGAATCGATGGTCGCGAGGTGAAGGTCCTGAGTGAGCGCAATCCCGAGAAGCTGCCCTGGGGGGAGTTGGGCGTTCAGGTGGTCGTGGAGTCGTCCGGGCACTTCACCAGCCGTGATGCCGCGGCCCGCCATCTGGCTGCCGGAGCCGAAAAGGTCCTGATCTCGGCCCCTGGGAAGAACGAGGACGTGACGGTAGTGCTGGGCGTGAACCAGGACAGCTACGATCCCGACAAGCATCACGTCATCTCCAATGCCAGCTGCACGACCAATTGTCTGGCTCCGGTGGTGAAGGTTCTCATGGAGCGGTTCGGTTTCGTCCGGGGCCTCATGACCACGATCCACTCCTACACCAACGATCAGACCACCCTGGACGCTCCCCACAAGGATCTGCGCCGGGCCCGGGCGGCAGCGGTTTCCATGATCCCCCCCTCCACCGGAGCCGCTCGCGCCACCTCCCTGGTCCTGCCCGAAGTGGAGGGGAAGCTGGACGGTATGGCCATCCGGGTACCCACGCCCAACGTCTCGCTGGTCGATCTGGTGGCTGAAGTGGAGAAGGACGTCACCGTCGACGAGGTCAATCTGGCCTTTCGGGAAATGTCCATGGGGCCCATGGCGGGAATCCTGGACGTTGAGGAGGGACTCCTCGTGTCCACGGACTTCATCGGGAATCCTGCCTCTTCCATCGTGGACCTGGCCAGCACGGCTGTGAGCCAGGGGCGCCTGGTCAAGGTGCTGGCGTGGTACGACAACGAGTGGGGCTACTCCATGCGGATTCTGGACATGGTCCGCTACATCGGAGAGCGCCTGGACACAGGAGACGCGGCCTGATGGGGAACCGCCGAACCGCGACGCTGTCGGATCTGGACTCGGGGCTCCTTCGGGGGGCCCGGGTCCTGGTCCGGGTCGATTTCAACGTCCCTCTCTCATCCGACGGTGAGGTAGGGGACGACACCCGCCTCCGGGCGGCGCTTCCCACACTCAGGGACCTGCGGGACGCCGGGGCGCGAACAATCCTGGTCTCCCACCTGGGTCGACCCAAGGGAAGTGTGGACCCCTCCTATTCTTTGGGGCCTGTGGCGCCGGCGCTGGGACGGCTCCTGGAGGTGGAAGTACCGCTCCTCACCGAGCGCCCCGGATCCCCCGGGCTCGAGAAGAAGATCGGGAGCATGGGGGATGGGGATGTGGTCCTCTTGGAAAACATCCGGTTCCTGCCCGGAGAGACTGCCAACGAGACGGAGCTGGCCCAGGACCTCGCCTCCCTCTGTGATCACTTCGTCGGCGATGCCTTCGGGACAGCCCATCGGGCCCACGCCTCCACCGACGGTGTCCCGCGGACCGTTCGGAAGAAGGGTGGTCGGGCCGTGGCCGGCCATCTCGTGGAGCGGGAACTCCGCTTTCTCCGCGAGACGCTGGCCCGTCCCGAGCGTCCCTTCGTGTCTGTCATGGGAGGGGCCAAGATCTCCGGAAAGATCGACCTCATCGAGGTCATCCTGCCCCGGGTCGACCGGCTTCTCATCGGAGGTGCCATGGCCAATACCTTTTTTCAGGCGCTGGGTCTCGACACGGGTGAGTCCCTCGTCGAGCCGGACCGGGTGGAGATGGCCCGCGAACTCCTGGAACGGGCGGGAGACAAGTTGATGCTCCCGGTGGACTGCGTGGTGGGCGATACCATCTCCGACGATGCACAGGTGCGCAGCGTCGACCGCACGGATGTAGGAGGCAAGGACCGGATCGGGGATATCGGGCCCCGATCCCGGGAACTCTTCTCCCGGGAGATCCGGGGTGCCCGCACACTGCTCTGGAACGGACCCATGGGGGTCTTCGAAGCGACCCCCTTTGCCGAGGGGACCCTGCAGGTGGCTCGGGACATGGCCGAAGCCACAGATGGGGGAGCGGTGACGGTGGTCGGGGGTGGAGACTCAGCCGCCGCCGCCGAGCTCGCCGGGGTCGCGGATCGTCTGAGCCACATCTCCACGGGCGGCGGCGCCTCCCTGGACCTCTTGGCCGGAAAGACGCTTCCCGGTGTCGAAGCCCTGGAAACCATCGAAGACGCCGGAGGGGGAGAGGGTTCATGACAGGACCTGGAAAGGTGGTGGCCGGAAACTGGAAGATGAACCACGGTCCGCGGGAAGCCCGGGCGTTTCCGTCCCAGCTTCGCATCCCCGATGGATCCTCTGCCGAAATCCTTCTCTTTCCACCGGCGATCTCGCTGGTTGGACTCCGGGAGGAACTCGAGCGCGCCGGTCTGGCTGACCGGATCGAAGTGGGCGTTCAGAACGTGCACTTCGAGGATTCCGGTGCCTACACGGGAGAGACGTCGGTGAGCATGGCGGCAGAGGTAGGGGCCAGCCATGTCTTGGTTGGGCACTCGGAACGACGCCACATTTTCGGTGAGACCGATGCCGAGACGGCCAAGAAGGTAGGCGCAGTACTTCGGGGCGGGCTGGCTCCGGTCCTCTGTGTCGGGGAAGATCTCGACGAACGTGAGGCAGGGCGCGTCGAGGAGGTGATCCTCCGCCAATTGGAAACGGTCCTGGCGTCGGAGGCCATCCGAGCGTCCCTGGGTGCAGGGGCCCGGTTCCTCCTCGCCTACGAGCCGGTCTGGGCCATCGGAACAGGCCGGACGGCGACACCACAGGATGCTTCAGCGGCCCATGCCGTCCTTCGGTCCCACCTGGTGGAACGCCTCGGCTCCAGGGGCCCCCAGATTCCCATTCTCTACGGCGGATCGGTGAATCCGGACAACGCAGGCGACCTGATGTCCGCCGCCGAGGTGGATGGTGTCCTGGTGGGCGGGGCATCGCTGGACGCCGGTGACTTCTCCCGGATCATCGGCGCGGCCTGAACACCTTCTGATCCCCCGCGCCGGCAGCGGGGAAATGATCGTCGGAGCCGTTGACACAGAGTCCCCGGCCCGTGACCTTTCCATGCTGATCTGGAATCTTCCGACAGCGGCCCGGACCCAAGCTCATGTACACCGTCTTCCTCGCCCTTCTCGTCATCATCGGCGTCTTCCTCATCGTCATCGTCCTCCTTCAGGCAGGGAAGGGGGGTGGCCTCGCCGCCATGGGTGGAGGCGTGACCTCGACCGAAGGCGTTCTCGGCGGCCGGCAAGCCACCACTTTCCTTGTGAGGGCGACCTGGGCGGCGGGAGCCGCATTCATGGTCCTCGCCCTGGTCCTGGCGATTCTGTCCTCCAGGGCGGACGCTCCCGGATCCATCCTGCAACAGGATCTGCAGCAGATGCCGACTCAGCCGGCTCCGGTCATTCCAGGTTCGGGAGAGAGCGACCCCGCCCCGCCGGCCGGCGGCGACGGAGGAGTTTTCCCCGAACAGCCCTGAGCTGACGTGGTTTCGTTCCAGCTGGGCCTCGCCGCCTCCCCCGCCTTTTCCCTGAAGGCCGCGGGGGGCGGCGTTTTTCTTTCCCCGGCACGTCGTTCCGGTCTTTGACGGGAGACGCGTCCGGATTAGACTCCTTGGGTCGCGGGGTGGATCGTGAGGCTCTCCAGATCCATGAGGCTCTTGAGGGCCTTTCGTTCCCACGCCGGTCCCTTCCCACTCCTACGGACGACGGAGAATCAACGTGGCTCGGATCGAAGTCCCCATGCCCCAGATGGGCGAGTCCATCGCTGAAGGCACGGTCTCGAAGTGGCTCAAGAACGTCGGCGATGCTGTCGAGCGGGACGAGCCCATCCTCGAGATCTCCACGGACAAGGTCGACGCCGAGATTCCGGCTCCCCAATCGGGGACGCTGGTCGAGGTGGCAGTACAGGAGGGTGAGACCGTCGAAGTGGGGACCATCGTAGCCTACCTGGACACGGAGAGCGGTGCGGCGGCAGCGGCACCATCGCAGGAGCCTCCCCCCGAGCCGGAGCCGGAACCCGCGGCCGACCCGGCCCCAGGGCCTGCCCAGAAGCCGCAGCTCACACCGCAGAAGCCGGCGGCCCAGCCCGGATCCGAGGAAGAGCGGCTGCGTCAGCGTTCGACCCCTGTGGTTCGTCGAATGGCCGAGGAGCACGGGGTTGATCTCTCCCTCGTCGACGGGAGCGGGTATGCCGGTCGGGTCACCAAGCAGGACCTCGAAGGCCACCTGAAGCGCCTTGAGGAGGAGCCGGCAGCTTCCCCCACCACGCCGGTTCCCGAACCGGCAACGCCCGCCCAACCGGCCGGCCCGGCTACCCGGCCCGCCTCTCCGGCTCGGCCCCCCGCCGTTTCGGCTCCGTCGGACCTCTGGACCACCTTCTACAGCGAAGTCCAGAATCCCGAGTTTCCGGTGCGGGACGCGGATCGGGTGGAGCCCATGGACAAGATCCGACGGCTCACCGCCGAGCACATGGTGGTGGCCAAGCGCGTGGCCCCCCATGTGCACTCCTTCATCGAGATCGATTTCACCCGCATCGACCAGATCCGGCGCGAGAGCAAGAAGCGCTGGGCCGAGCAGGGAGCCCGGGTGAGCTTCACGGCCTTCGTGGTCTGGGCTCTATCCCGGGTCCTGCGGGATTATCCCACCATCAATGCCACGGCGTCGGGGAGCAACATCATCTACCGGGGGAACGTGAACATCGGGATCGCGGTGGATCTGGATCCCGGACTCATCGTCCCCGTCATCCGCGACGCGGATCACCTCTCGCTGGTGGGGATTGGAAAGAAGATCGTGGACCTGGCCGATCGGGCCCGTTCGCGGCAGTTGGCGCCTCAGGAGATCCAGGGAGCCACCTTCTCCATCACCAACCCGGGGGTTCTCGGCACCATGGTGGGCCTTCCCATCATCCCCAAGGGAACGGCGGGGATCCTCGGTACCGGTGCCATCGAGAAGCGGGTGGTGGTGGTTCAGGATCCGTCGACCGGTGGGGACTCCATCGCCATCCGCAAGCGCGCCATCTTCTCCCTGGGATACGATCACCGGATCGTGGATGGAGCCGATGCTGCCCGCTTCCTCGCCGATCTCAAGGAGGTCATGGAGGGCTTCCCCGAGGACGGCTGACGACGGGCTTGGGGCGGAATATGCGGGTCCGAGCGGGGAGGGGAGGCAGTCAGCCCCCCTCCCCGCTCCGTGTTTCGGGTGGGAGGAATTCCATGAAATCCATGTAGCGTCCGGCGCGCTCCCTTTCTTCCTGAAGCCAGTCCTCGAAGCCCGAAGGGTGGAGACCCTCGGAGGTCTCCTGCGTCCGGGCCGCACGAACGGCCAGATCGTTGGCATACTCGTTCCTCGCATGACCCGCGTGACCCCGGACCCACTTCCACTCCACCACATGGGGCTGGGTTCCCTGGTCCAACGCCTTCCAGAGTTCCAGGTTCTCGATGGGGCCCACCTTCCGCTTCCACCCCCGGCGCCTCCACCCGTGGATCCACTCGGTGATTCCCTTGACCAGGTACTGGGAGTCGGACACGAATCGGACTCGACACGGTTTCTTGAGACGGGCCAGTCCCTCGATGGCACTCCTGAGAGCCATGCGATTGTTTGTCGTATCGGGCTCCGAAATCCAATAATCACGGCGGACCCATTGGGACCCGTCCCAGAACTCCACCAGCCCCGCAGCACCGCCGGGATTCTGACGATCCTGGAACTGGTTCCCGAGGCAGGACTCATCCGCGTGGATCATGACGAAGGGGAGTTGCTGGGCTTCACTCACGGTGATTTGATCCGCTGGGGGGACGACTCAGGTGGCGCATGACGGGCCGTTTGGAATGTGACGAAGGGAGTGAGGTGATGCACAGGATGTCAACCCTCCGCCGTTCTGCCACCTGCCTGTGTTGACGGGCCCTCTCCTCTTCCTACATTCCGGACATTGATCCACGCCTATTCCCACCTCCTGGGGGTCCTGTGCCGTTCGAGCTTCAGCCCACCTATCTCCTTCTGGAAGACGGCCGCCGCTTCGATGGGACCGCCCTCGGCGCGGTGGGTGTCGCGCTCGGTGAAGTCGTCTTCAACACGGCCATGAGCGGGTATCAGGAGATCCTGACGGACCCGTCCTACACGGGCCAACTCGTCACCATGACCTACCCGCTCATCGGGAATTATGGCGTGAACGACGAGGACCGGGAGTCGGACTTTCCGGCCGTGGCCGGTTTCATCGTGCGAGAGGCGGCTCGAACCCCGTCGTCCTGGCGGTCACTGGGGTCCCTCGAGGAGTATCTCCTCAAGCACGACGTGGTGGGAATCCAGGGCATCGACACCCGGGCCCTGACGCTTCATATCCGGGAACGGGGCGCCATGCGGGGCGCCATCGCTCCGGCCGATGTAGCCGAGTCCGAACTCCTGGACCGGATCCTGGCCTCTCCCCGAATGGAAGGCTCGGATCTGGCGTGTGGCGTGTCCACGGAACGCCGGTACGAGGTTCCTGCCCAGGGGGAGGAGCGCTTCCATGTGGTCGCGTACGATTTCGGGGTCAAGGCCCACTCTCCGCGGCTGCTGGCCGAGCGCGGGTGTCGGGTGACCGTGGTCCCGGTCACCACCTCCCTGGCTGAGATTCGGGATATGGCACCGGACGGAGTCTTCATCTCCAACGGACCCGGTGACCCTGCAGCGGTGGCGGAGGCCCTACGGGACATCCGCGAATTGGCGGAAGAGGGCGTCCCGGTCTTCGGCATCTGCCTCGGACACCAACTGATCGCCCGTGCCTTCGGGGCGGAGACCTACAAGCTTCCGTTCGGCCATCATGGTGCCAATCACCCGGTGCGCTCCCTCGACGGAAATCGGGTCGAGATCACGTCACAGAACCACGGCTTTGCGGTTCGTGGTGGAGAGACGCCGGAGGCGGGCATTCCCGGTGCTCCAGGCCTTCGTGTCACCCACCTCAACCTCTACGACGGAACCGTGGAAGGAGTGGAGCATCGTGAGCTTCCGGTCTTCTCGGTCCAGTATCACCCGGAGTCGGCGCCGGGGCCTCACGACTCCCGCTACCTCTTTGATCACTTCCTGGCCTTGATGGAGGCTCGGACGCCGCAGGTGGAATCCGCTTGACCGCCGCTCGGGGCGGGGGTTACCCTTGCGCCCGTCTTTCAGGGTCCCGACACCTTGATCGGGGCCCTACCCCCAACCTTCGACGTACCGGCGGAACCCGGACGGAGGAATGAATGACCAAAGCGGATCTCGTGGAGCAGGTTGCAGAGGCCATCGGACCCGTAGTCACCAAGAAGGACTGCGCCATGGTGGTCGACGGATTCCTCAACGCCGTCCGACAAGCCCTGGCCGAGGGTGAGCACATAGAGATCCGCGGCTTCGGGACCTTCAAGGTACGCCGTCGCGAGGCGCGCACGGCCCGGAATCCCCGAACAGGGGATGCGGTGGAGGTGCCGGCGCGCCACGTGCCCGTCTTCAAGCCATCGAAACACATGCGGTCCCAGGTCAGCAGGGGTGCCGCAAAGCGCACCGACGACTGAACGGGAAGGGCGGCTCCGCCACCCTGTGCGCAACCGGGTCCGCTCTCGCCACGGCCCCCACCCGCCGCCTCGGCGCCCTTCCTCCGCGTTCGATTTAACGCTCCTTCAGCTCGGGGCATCCTCCAAACTGTGGACTTGGTGCGATGACGGCCCCGAACCAGAACCCCGAACCGGAAGAAGATCGTCCGGACGGACCTCTGGTGCAGCGCGCACGAACGGGGGACGAGGCGGCCCTCGGTGAGTTGATCGCTCGCCACCAGGGGGTGGTCTACCGGTTCCTGCTGGGGTTGCTCAGCGACGAGGAACTGGCTGCCGATGCCACGCAGGAGACCTTTGTTCGGGCACTTGGAAACATCGTTGGGTTCCGGGGGGACTCGACATTTCGTACATGGCTCCTGGCTATCGCGCGCAACGAGGCCCGAGGAACCCTGAGACGGCGGGTACGGAGA
>PWZC01000404.1 GCA_003567615.1 Gemmatimonadota bacterium
GGGTACGCACCTGGCGGAAGAGGGGAAGACCCGGCAATAGAAGGAGCGGCCCTTTCGGCGTCAAGGATGTCACAGCCCTTGAAGGACCCGGGGGCGGATCACTAGCCTACTCGCCTGCGGGGCCGGCTCGGACCCGCCCCCCAACCGGCGCACTCCGTCGACGGAGACCGGTCTCCGTCGATACCCCGCGCCCCAACCTTCTCCACCCTTCGGCCACCACCACCCATGACCGTCGATATCCTTCTGGTCTACGGGATCATCATCGTCACTGTCGTCCTCTTTGTGACGGAGAGGCTACGACTCGACGTGGTGGCACTTCTGGCTCTCCTGGCCCTTCTCCTCACCGGGATCCTCACGCCCCCCGAGGCGCTGGCCGGGTTCTCGGATCCCGTGGTCCTCATGATCGCTGCGCTCTTCGTGGTGGGAGACGGGCTCTTCCAGACAGGAGTGGCCCAGGCCATGGGGCGTTGGCCCCAGAAGCTGGCCGGAGACAGCGAGGTGCGGCTCCTGGTTGTGATCATGCTCCTCGTGGCACTCCTCTCGGGATTCATGAGCTCCACCGGTACCGTGGCGGTCATGCTCCCGGTGGTGGTGGGACTGGCCTGGGCCCGGGACATGTCGCCGTCCAAGCTCCTGATCCCCCTGTCGGTGGCGTCGCTCCTGGGGGGGATGCTCACCCTCATCGGGACCCCACCGAACCTGGTGGTGAGCGCCCACCTCGAAAGCATGGGGCGGGACCCCTTTGGATTCTTCGCCTTCACCCCCATCGGGCTCCCCATCCTCATCGTGGGGATCGCCTTCATGGCGGTGGTGGGGATCCGCCTCCTCCCGGACCGTGCCGCCCCGGGCTCGCCGCAGCGGGACCGGGACACCCCCTCGGTGGAGGAGATGGCTGGAAGCTGGACGCTCCACCCTCAGCTCTTTCGCCTGAAGGTCCGTGAGGGAGCCCCCATCGAGGGGAAGAAGCTCCGGGACCTGAACCTCCCGGACCGCTTCGGGATCACGGTGCTGGAGATCATGAACGGACGTCCCCGGACTGCAGGACGAATCGCCGGAAGGGTGGCCAAGGCCGTTCCGCGGGTTTCGGGGAGGGTGGCCAGGGCCGTCCCACGGGCTTCCGGGAAGGGAGAGCCGCCGGCTCCCGAAGCGGCGCTGGCCGACGCCGTGCTCCGGGCCGGGCAGGAGCTTCTGGTGGAGGGTGACCTGGAAGGGGTGAACCGGATGGTCCAACGCGGCTACATCAACCTTCTGGACGACGACGTGAAGGGTGACCCCCTGGCCCGGGAAACGGGGATCGCCGAGGTCCTCCTGACGCCACGCTCCCGCCTGGTGGGACGAACGCTCCGGAAGATCCGGTTCCGGGACCGGTACCAGCTCTCGGTGGTGGGGATCAAGCGGATGGGTGAGAAGGTGATGGGCGACCTCCGGGACTTGCCCCTGGAGTTCGGGGACATGCTCCTGGTGCAGGGCCCCTGGGACCAGATCCGGATGCTCCAGCAAGAGGGGCGGGACTTCGTGGTCGCCATGGCGCCCCGGGAGATGGAACCGGCGCTGAAGCCCCTGGATCGGGCTCCGGTGGCGGTCGTCGTGATGCTGGGAATGCTTCTCCTCATGACCTTCAACATCGTCCCGGCAGTCACGGCGGTGCTCTTGGCTGCGGTGGCCATGGTTCTCTTCGGCGCCGTATCGGCCGCCGACGCCTACCGGGCCGTGAACTGGGAGAGTGTGGTCCTCATCGCCGGGATCCTGCCCATGGCCACGGCTCTCGAGAAGACCGGGGGCATGCAGCTCATCGTGGATGGGATCGCCGGGGTCATGGAGGGGGCCACCCCGGTCATCCTCCTGGTGGTGCTCTTCCTGCTCACCTCCATCCTGAGCCAGGTCATCTCCAATACCGCTACGGCCGTGCTCCTGGCCCCCATCGCCTTTCAGTTGGCCGTGGGGATCGGAGCGAACCCGGAGCCCTTCCTCATGACCATCGCGGTGGCCGCCTCCACGGCCTTCGCCACCCCGGTGGCGTCGCCGGTGAATACGCTCGTGCTGGGGCCTGGGGGGTACAAGTTCGGCGACTTCTTCAAGGTGGGGGTGGCGCTGCAGGTTCTGGTGCTCATCGTGGCGACCCTCCTCATCCCCATCCTCTTCCCCTTCTGACCGTTCCTACCAGATGCCATGGGCGATCCCTCCATCTATCCCACCGACACCACCTCCGTCCGGACCCGCCCGCTGGCCGTTGCGGTGGCTGCCTGCCTGGCCTTCCTGGTCCTGGGCGGGATCGCCGGCGGGGGAGCGGAGCCGGAGGGGTGGTACGCCGAACTGGTCCGACCGGACTTCCCGGTCCCGGCGCTCCTCTTTCTGCTCATGGGAGCGGCCTACTACGTGCTGGTGGGGATCGTGCTCTACCGGGCGCAGGTGCATGTGCCCGCCGGTGGGCCGCGACGGTTCGCGGTTGGACTGACGCTGGCCGTTCTGGCGGTGAACGAGCTCTGGAACGTGGTGTTTCTCGAGCTTCGGAGTCTCACCGCCGGGGTGGCAGGGACCGGCACGGTGTTCCTCCTCCTGGGGGCCCTGTCGGCCCTGGTGGCTCGCCACGACCGGACCTCGTTCTGGGTGCTCCTGCCCTACCTGGCCTGGTCCCTGTTCGATCTGGTCTGGAGTGTGGAGCTGCTGCGGTTGAACAGCTGATGGACCGGAGCGTGGCCACCCGGGCCGCCACCGTATCGGCGGCCGATCTGGTGGCGGTGGCTCTCGGGGGTGCGTTCGGCACCCTCCTCCGGGTTGGCGGGCTGGAGCTGGGGGCGGGATGGCGGAGTGGGATGGCTGCAGGAGAAAGCCCGGGCTTCCTCATGAGCGCCCTTCTGTCACCCACCGGCATAACCCTTCTGGAAAACCTGACGGGTGCGGCAGCGCTGGGTCTCTTCCTCGGTGTGCTACTCGGATCCCGCCGAATCTCCGAGGCCGTACCACACCGCTTCAAGCTACTCCTCCTCACCGGTGTCCTGGGATCGTTCACTACCTTTTCGGCGCTGGCTTTGGACGGAGCCATCCTCATGGGGGTCGAGCCGGCGGCGCTCCCCATCGTCGGTCACGACGCGCCCCCGAGGTCCGGGACATGGCCCGAGGAGCGGGGAACGGAGGGAGAAGCCGGCTCGGTACCCTGGGGCGGTCTGCTCCTTCTGGGTCTATCGGCAGGAGGAGGATTGGTGGCCGCCCTGGCCGGAGTCCGAACCGGACGGAGTCTGGGAGTGTGGTGGGAAGCACGTGGTCGAGCGGGAGACTCTCCGTGACGGCGTCTGTCCTGACGCTGGTGGCGATGGCCGTGGCCGGCGGCGCCGGTGCCGTGGCCAGATATCTGGTGGACCTCAGGGTCCAGGCGTGGATCCGGTCCTTCGGTGGGGGAGTCGACGGGATTCCCTGGGGAACGGCAGCGGTCAATCTGGTGGGTGCCTTCCTGGCAGGGCTGGCTGCGGGAATGGTGGCCGTCGGCGCACTGCCTCCCTCCATCGGCTCCATCACCGGCGTCGGATTCCTGGGTGCCTTCACCACCTTTTCCACCTGGATGGTGCAGGTAGTGGACCTTCGCGAGAGCGGGCGAAAGCGAGTGGCCGCGGTCTATCTTCTGGGGCTCCTGGGGCTGGGGCTCGGGGCGGCGACGCTGGGACTGTGGGTGGGATCGGTGTGGTGACCGTGGGTGGGAGCACATGACTAACCCGATCCTCGACCCGTCCTTCCATGGGACCTTGGAGAGGCCTACCGTCGGGGCTTGATCCGACCTTCCGTCGGGGATAGCCTAGAACCCATGAATGACACGGAACTGAATCTGGCCGAGACCGGGACCCGCGGGCGCGAATCACACCGCCGCCTCTTCATTCAATTCATGGCCTACGGGGAGTGCGGGAACCCGGCCCAGGTCGCCGATCGGATGCGGGACGCCGAGATCCCCGGGGTGGTCTACGAGGACCTCCACGACCCCTTCGGTGTGGGTGTCATGACCCTGAGCGAGGACCCGGATCACTTCGTGGGGCCCTGGCGGCAACTCCTCCGCACCTCGCCCTTTACCGGCCTCCGGCTTCGCCCCGAATTCACCATGTTCGGACGCACCTACGCCATTGGCTACGAGCCGGACCTGGATGAGACGCTGGTCCACCGCCCAACCCGGACGGCGCTTCACCCCGAATGGATCTGGACCGTCTGGTACCCGGTGCGCCGCTCCGGCGCCTTTGCCCTTCTCCCGGAGAAGGAGCAGAAGTCGCACCTGAAGGAGCACGGCCAGATCGGGATGATGTACGGCCGCGGCGACCATGCCCACGACATCCGCCTGGCATGCCACGGCATCGACACCCACGACAATGACTTCGTGGTGGGGATCACCGGGAAGGAGCTCACGCCCCTCTCCAAGCTGGTGGAGCACATGCGGGGAACGCAGCAGACCGCTCGCTACCTGGACCGGCTGGGGCCCTTCTTCGTGGGCCGGGCCCTCTGGAAGAGCCCCCTCCCCCAGGCGACGGCGGACGCATCGGACTGAGAGAGGTCGGGGCGTCCGGCTGGGAGCAGCCCCATCTCGCCGGCTGGCTCGCACGAGCCTGAGTCCTCCATGTCAGAGTCCCCACCCCACTCCGAGCCCTGGGACGACATGGCCTGGGTCCACTGTCCCTACTGCGGCGAGTCGGTGGAACTTCCGGTGGATCCGGGCGGCGGCCCGGTGCAGGAATATGTCGAGGACTGCGAGGTGTGCTGCCGCCCCTGGCAGCTCACGGTGCGGTGGGACGGCCAGGGTCAGGTGTGGGTGGAAGCCCGCACCGACGACGAGTAGGGCATGGGCCGGGACCGACGAAAACGGCCAGCTCCCGGCGGTGCAGAGTGCTGAGGTCCCGACGGTGTCCGCCGAGCGGGTAAAATTCGAGCCTCGAAGCCGGCGAATACCTGGTGTGTCAGATTTTACCCGCCCAGTGGGTAATATTCGAAGCTCAACCGCGGAAAAGCTCACGAGGTTCGAATAGTGCTCGCTGAGCGGGTACAACTCGAACCTCGGCGGCGGCGGATGCTGTGCGGGTCAGATTTTACCCGATCAAGAGCCCGGTCCGCCCCGCTCCCTGGGGAGTGGCCCCCGGGGAGTGGCCCCAGACCGATGGGGGGAGCCGCTTCCTTTCTTTCGCGGAGGGCGGCGGAGCCGTAAGATGGCCGGACTCGTCTCAGCGTCCACGTGTCCGGCCCGGAGCCCGTCCATGCGTCGTCCACTCGCCGTCCGTCCATCCCGTCTCTCCCCAACCCCCGGCGCCTGCGGCCTTGCCCTGACCATGGGCCTCCTGCTGCTGACTCCGGCGGCCCAGGAGATGGCTCCCTACACCCCTGGCGCCCTCACCGCCCAATCGGTCCCCATCCAGTCCGAGTTCTTTCCGGACCAGCGGATCCTGACCCATCGGGAACAGGCGCCCGTCATGCGCCGGATCCTGGAGGAGCGCTTCGACTCCCTTCTTCCCGAACTCATGCGGCGAGAGGGGATCGACATGTGGATCATCATCTCCAGGGAGTACAACGACGACCCGGTCTTCCGCTCCATGTCCCCGCTGGAGACGTACTCGTCCCGACGCCGGACCATCCTGGTGTTCAACGACCGGGGCCCGGGCCAGCCGGTGGAGCGCCTCTCCATCGGGCGCTTCGACTACGACGGTCTCTACCAGGTGGTGCCCACCCATAATGAGGAGCAGTTCGAGGGGCTGCTCGAAGTGGTGCGGGAACGGGATCCGGGCACCATCGGCGTGAACATGTCAGGGCGCTGGAACCACGCCGACGGGCTCACGGCGACGCAGCGAGACACCCTCTTCTCGACCCTCTCCGAGTACGAGGACCGCATCCGGTCCGCCGAGATGCTGGCGGTGGGGTGGCTGGAGAAGAAGCTCCCCGAGGAGACGGAGCTCTACCGGCACGTCATGCGGGTGGCCCAGTCCATCATCGGCCAGGCTTTCTCCAACGAGGTGATCATCCCCGGGGTGACCACCGCCGATGACGTGCGCTGGTGGATGCGTCAGAAGGCGGCTGAGATGGGACTGAGCACCTGGTTCCACCCCTCCTTTGCCGTGCAGCGCGAAGGGCACCAGGGGCGAATCAGCGGCGACGTGGTGATTCAGCGCGGAGATCTTCTCTGGACGGACCTGGGCATCGTGTACCTGGGCTACTCCACCGACACCCAGCACAACGGCTATGTCCTGCGGTACGGGGAGACGGACGTGCCGGAAGGGTTCATGGCCGGGCTCCGGGCGGCCCAGCGGATGCAGGACATCACCATGGCGGAGGCCCGGATCGGCCGCACCGGAAACGAGGCGCTGGCGGCCTCGCTGGCCCGGGCGCGGGAGGAGGGGCTCGACGCCTCCGTCTACTGGCACTCGGTGGGCTTCCACGGCCACGGTGCCGGCCCGCCAATGGGCATGACGGACTACCAGGACGGCGTGCCGGTACGGGGAGACGCTCCCTTCCGCGCCAACACCTGGCACGCGGTTGAGCTGAACGTGAACTACCCGGTGCCCGAGTGGGGAGGGCAGATGGTGCGCTTCTCCATGGAAGAGGATGCCGTGCTCACCGAGAGCGGCTGGGAGTGGATCACGGGCCGCCAGGAGTCATTCTACCTGGTGCGGTGAAGGGCGGGCTGGGACGGGGCGATGAGGGCCGGGTGGCAGGCGGGGGCGGGGCGATGAGGGCCGGGTGGCAGGCGGGGGCGGGGCGATGAGAGCCGGGGGGCATGGGGGCCGACCGAGCGTTGCAAGCTCCCCACAGATCCGTAAGCCCGCCCTTGGCCTGACTTGCGGAATCTGGTGCGGGCGCCCCATGGTGATTATTCCCGGCGCGAGCGGTTCAGCCATCCGGGGATGATCCGAGAGGCGGATCATCCACTTTCTCTCTCCAGACGGAGGCAACCCATGAAGGCTCGATCATCCTGGGTGCGGCGCCCCATCGCTGCGCTCCCCGTCCTCGCCCTCCTGGCCCTGTCGGCATGTACCGACTATGGCGGAGAGCTCCCCACGGGTGCCGATGTGACCGAGTCACAGGCTCCTGCATTCGGCGATCTCCTCCAGCAGGACCTGGGCCCGGCGATCCGGGCGGCCAACCGCCACACGGCCCGCCTCATGGCCCAACCCGGGGTGGTGGGAACGGCGGTGGGTTTGAATGACGAGGGGAAGCCGGCCGTCCGAATCTTCCTCATGAACGCCCGGATCCCCAACCTTCCCGCTCAGGTTGACGGGATCCCGGTACAGCGCGTGGTAACGGGACAGTTCGAGCTGCGGGCCGACCCACGGGCCCGAGCCCGCCCCGCCCCCATGGGCTTCTCCATCGGACACCCGGACATCACCGCCGGAACGCTAGGTGCCCGGGTCGTAGACGGGCAGGGCAACGTGTTCGCCCTCAGCAACAACCACGTCCTGGCCAACAGCAACAACGCCTCGGTCGGGGACGCGGCGCTCCAGCCCGGGGCCTTCGACGGGGGCAGCCTCAGCACCGATGTCATCGGAACGCTGGCCGACTTCGAGCCCTTCGACTTCTCCGCGCCCAACACCATCGACGCCGCCATTGCGGCCGTGTCCCCCAACGATGTGGCGGGATCGACGCCGGAGGGAGTGGCCTACGGGGCGCCCAGTACCGAGACGCGGGAGGCAACGCTGGGAATGGGTGTCCAGAAGTACGGCCGGACCACCGAGTTCACCCAGGGTACGGTGGAAGAGGTGAATGTCACCGTGACCGTCTGCATTCAAGGAAACTTCTTGCGGTGCACGAGCACCGCCACCTTCGTGGAGCAGATCTCCATCTCACCGGGCGACTTCAGCGCCGGTGGCGACTCCGGGTCCCTCATCGTGACGCAGAACGGGAACCATCCGGTGGGGCTCCTCTTCGCCGGAAGCTCCACCCGGACGCTGGCCAACCGCATCGACGCGGTGCTGGAGCGGTTCGGAGTGACCATCGA
>PWZC01000060.1 GCA_003567615.1 Gemmatimonadota bacterium
CGTTCCGGGCTGGAGGCTGTGGCGTCCCAGTTGGGCCGCCTCCTCCGGCAGGAGGGCATATCCCCCCTGCTGGTGGCCGGTCACTCGGCCGGAGCCTGCATCGCGATCCGGGCGGCCGCGCGGGGGTGGATCTCCCCCAGGGCCATCCTGGCGTTGGCTCCCGCTCTCGGAAGCCGGGACACCTACGTCCCGCCCCTACTGGATCGTCCGATGGCGGCTCTGGCGCGTTCCGGGCTCCTGGCCCGGGGTGCAGCCGGTGTCATCCGCAATCTCCCGGTTGTGGAGCAACTCCTCCGATCCACCGGGTCCCGGTTGGACCCGGAGGTCCGATCCCGCTACCGGGCCCTGCTCTCCAATCCCCGCCGTGTAGCCGGGGCGCTGGCGCTCTTTTCGGATTGGGACCCATCGGACGTGGCCACCGACGCGGCCCGACTCGGGATTCCCGTGACTGTTCTGGCGGGGGAGGAGGACCAGTGGGTTCCTCCCGCCACCATCCGGGAGTCGATCTCCCGGGCTCTTCTCGCTCACCCCGAGGGGCAGCAGAGCCTGCAACTCCGTTTCGAACCAAAGCTTGGACACCTGCTTCCCGAGGAAGCCCCGGAGCTGGTAGCCGATTGTCTGTTGGAGCTGGCCGAGCGCGCTGGAATCCTCCCCGCCGCCACGGGCGACTGAGGGGGGACACCGCACTGGTCCCGGTGCTCGGTGGAGGAGGGCGTCATGCCGCCACCCCCGACAGTTGCTCCCGGGCCGCCTGGACCCGCTCCATGGTCACGATCTCGTCTCCGGAGGCGAGGGCGGCCTTCTCGGCCGCATCCCGCATCCGCTTCGCCATGGAAATCCGCACCAGCGGCGCGAACTCCCGCAGCACCTCGTCCAGGAACTCCCGGGCCTCGTCCTCCCAGGGGATGGATTCCCCACCAGGGCGGGCCGGGGTGGCGTCGCCCTTGTCCATCTCCGTCCCCAGGGGAAGGATGTGGAAGAGGGCGTCGAACAGCGCGTTGCAGATCTCCTGGACCAGATAGGTCGCCCCTGCATAGCCCATGAAGGGGGTTCCGGTGTGTCGTCGTATGATGGCGCCCGGGAAGGACGCCGGGATGTACTGGCAGCGGAGGCCCAGCTCGGCCGCGTACATCCGTTCGTTGAAGCTCCCGAAGAGGAGCAGCGGTGGGCGCCGCTTCAAGGTGTCGCGCACCGCCTCGTTGTCCGGCTTCTTTCCCGGGCGCCGATGATGTACGTAGGTGCAGGGCATTCCCAGATCTTCGGTGAAGTATCCCTCCAGTCCCCTGGCGTACGTTTCACCGCTGAACACGGCGAAGGATGAGGTGGCGAAGAAGTCCTGGGTAACACTTCGCCACAAGTCCCAGATGGGCTTCAGCGTCGTGTGCTTCTCCTTTTCGATGAACGGTCCCGCGTCGAGACCGGTATGCTCGGCCAGCGCCTCGAGGAACCGGGTCGTGGACGACATCCCGATGGGGGCGCGGATCCACGGCTTGTCCAGCTCCTCACAGAGCTTCTGCCCGAACTCCCGGTACATGAGCACATTCACATCGGCATCGGCGAGGGCGGGGATGTCGTCCACGTGGGCCCCAAGGGGGAACACCAGGTTGACTTCGCACCCGACTCCCTCGATGAGCCGCCGGATCTCGGCCAGATCCGAGGGCATGTTGAAGGTTCCGTAGATGGGCCCGATGATGTTCACCAGGGGCCGCTCCGACTCCCTCTTCTTCCGGTTGCGGGCCTTCTTCTCTCCGAACTGGGTCCAGAGCCAGTAGAGCGCCCGATTGGCGGACTCCCACTGGTCCTCATCGATGGTGCGGGGAAGGAAGCGCAGAAGGTTCGTCCCTGCCGGCACCACACCCCCTCCGATCATCTCCGCAATGCTGCCCGTGACCACCACGGCCGGCTCGTCCGGGTTGAGGCTCTCACTGGCCCGGCGGAGGGCTTCCTCCGTGCCGGTCATGGAAAGCTCATCCTCAGAGAGCCCGGTAACGGCGATGGGCAGCTCGTGCGGGGGAAGGGCATCTGTGTAGTGCAGGACCGAGGTGACGGGAAGGTTTTCGCACCCCACCGGTCCATCGATGACTACCTGAAGCCCCTTCAGCGCCGTGAAGACGTAGACGGAGCCCCAGTATCCGCCGGCTCGATCGTGATCCAGGACCAACATCAGGCGACCTCCTGATCCTTCCGGGAGGCCTCGGGCCCGCGCCCGATCGCCTCACCGGCATCACCGGAAGAAGCCGGCTTTCCGGCGACAGCCTTGGCCGCCCCCGTCTCCGTCCCCTTCCGTTGACCCGTAGATGCCTTGCCGCCCCTGGCCCGGGCATTCCTCTGGCGCGCGCTGAGGCGCTCCTCGGGAACCCCGTCGTGACCGTACCCGGCCGTGTGACCCGTACCGACGCCGGCGAAGAAGGCCCGCATCCGGTTCAGTCGTTCCCGACCTCCGATGGCTCCGCCCACGACCTCGGCGATCCCACCGGCTCCGGCCGGCCCGAAGATGGGCCGTGCCGAGATGAGGTTCGTGAAGTAGAGGGCCGGGGTCCCGGCCTCCTTGGACGCCTGGACAACCGGCGTCGTCCCCAGAACCAGATCGGGATTCACATCCTTCGAGGCCGCCAGATCCTGCTCCAGCGACGCCCGGTACTGCACGTGGGTGCCTCGTGCCTCCAGCCACTCCCGGTCCGGATCGCTCCACTTCGACCGGGGAAGGGCGGTCCCCACATAGGGGACCTCGGCGCCCGCCTCTGTAAGGAGCCGGGCCACCAGGAGCTCGGAACCCTCGTAGCCGGAAACCACGATGCGCGCGTCGATTCGCTGCGCGGCAAGGGCACTCCGGGTGGCTCCCACCGCCTGATCCACCGCCGCACCGAGAACATCGGCGGGGGTGCCCAGGACTTCACCGACGGCGGCCAGCCAAGCCGCTGTCCCGTCGGCCCCAACAGGCCCCGAGGGGACGACCGTGCGACCGGCACGCTCGAATTCCCGGACCGCACGGACATAGAAGGGGTGCACCGCGGCCACCACGTGGGCATCGAGCGCCTTGTAGAGCTCGCGCCACTCCCGGGTCGGGACCGTGGTCCCTACCGTGGCCCCCAATGGCCTCAGGAGGGCATCGATACCCATGGGATCTGCGGGAAAGAGCTCTCCCAGCAGCGTGACCGTGGGCCGATCCTCCACCAGGTCCTTCGGTCGTGCCACGGGACCCCGCTCCGCTTCCTTGCGGGCGTAGCGGAGAATGGCCCCCGACAAGACATCCTTGGCCTCGGCATGGGTGGGGACGCCGAACCCCGGTACGTCGATCCCGATGATCCGGACCCCGTTGATCTCCTTGGGAAGGAGATCCAGGGGCACCCCGGATGCCGTGGGAACGCAGAGGTTGGTCATGATGATGGCGTCGTACTTATCCGGGTCCGCCAGCTTCTCCACCGCTTCCTTCACGTGCTCGAACAGGGCACCGGTCACCAACGTCTCGGAGTTGAACGGCACGTATCCCACCGTGCGTCGAGCTCCGTAGAAGTGGGATGTGAAGGAGAGTCCGTAGACGCAGCACGCCGACCCGGAGAGGATCGTGGCAGTGCGCCGCATGCGGAGTCCCACCCGCAGGGAACCGAAGGCCGGGCACATTCCCTGGGGCTTGTCGTGGGGTCCCAGCGGATAATCCTTCACCAGCTCTTCCAGGACCTTGCCCGACTCACCTGCCTCCGCGGCCGCTCGTAGACGCTCCGATCCCCCATGGCACCCGGCACCGTTCAGCGACGGGGCCCCGGCCTCCACGCCGGCGGCCGGGTCGGATCCGGAGGGCTCCTGGACGGAGTTCCCGGTCACGACCGGCAACTTCCGGCGGCGCGGCTCGGTGGTGGATTCGGAGGTGGACATCGGTCGCTTGGTCTCCATCAAGCAGTCTCGTAGACGATTTCCAGGGATTCCCGCTCGAGGGCGGCTGCGCCCATCATCTCTTCCGGCGTGGCCGGGGTCAGGATCACGTCCCGTCCCACGTCCTCGCCCTTGAAGAGGTCCAGCAACTCGTCGTGGGTGAGGGTCTTGGGCTGCAGGGGAGGAGCTTCCGACACCCCCAGGCCCAACTCCTCGAACACGGCTGCCCACCGTCCGCCCGGTTTCCCGACGATCTCGTAGTTGGCGCTCTTGCGCCGGATGTCGTCGTGCTGGGGGATGGCCGCCAGGACCGGGATCCCCACCTTCTCGGCGAAGGCATGGGCCTCGCCGGTCCCGTCATCCTTGTTGATGACCAGCCCGGCCACACCCACGTTGCCCCCCATGGTCCGGAAGTACTCCACCGCGGAGCAGACATTGTTGGCCACGTAGAGGGACTGAAGGTCGTTGGACCCCACCACGATGACCTTCTGGCACATGTCCCGCGCAATGGGGAGGCCGAAGCCGCCGCAGACCACGTCGCCCAGGAAGTCCAGCAGGACGAAGTCGAACCCCCAGTCGTGGAAGCCCAGCTTCTCCAGCAGTTCGAAGCCGTGGATGATCCCCCGGCCTCCACATCCCCGACCCACCTCCGGGCCACCCAGCTCCATGGCGAAGACGCCGTCCCGGGTGAAGCAGACGTCGGAGATCGCCACCTCCTCCCCGGCGATCCGTTTTTCCGACGAGGTGGCGATGATGGTCGGGCACGCCCGACCGCCAAAAAGGAGACTCGTGGTGTCGGACTTGGGGTCGCATCCGATGAGGAGGACCTTTTTGCCCTGCTGGGCCATCATGTAGGAGAGGTTGGCCAGGGTGAAGCTCTTCCCGATACCGCCCTTCCCGTAGATGGCGATGATTTGCGTCTCCTTCTTAGCACTCATGCCACACTCCTCCAGTCCAGGATCATCTTGACGCACCGCGGATCTTCGAAGGCGGTACGGTAGGCTTCCGGGGCGCTGCCGGCGTCTTCCCTGTGGGTCACGAGCCCGTCCAGGGCCAGCTCCCCGTGGGAGACCGCACGGGCCACCGCCCGCAGATCCTCGGGTTTCCACTCCGCCGCCACCCGGATCCTCGCTTCTTTCATGAAGGCCGGTGGAAAGCGGAAGTGGACGCTCTCGGAGTAGAAGCCCGCCAGGACCCCCTCTCCACCCGGCGTGAGCCGGGGAATGACGATATCCAGGATTCCCTGGGCGCCACTCACGTCGTAGATCCGGTCATACAGCCGGTCCGGATCGTCGGCGGGGTCCAGCACCGGGTAGCCCCGGGCTCCGTCCCGCCGGTCGGCGTCGATCTCCCAGACCACGGGGTCGGCGCCCCGGGACCGCAGGATCCGGGCAAGGAGTCGGCCCAGCGCTCCGTGGCCGACCACGAGAGGGGACTCCCCCTCCGTACCGGCCACCACCGCGTGCCACGCCGTTCCCGCCAGGGCCAGGAGGCAGCCGTCCTCGCCACTCCCCTCGTCCAGGGCGATGGTTCTCGTCCCGGGCACCACCAGGGTGCGGGCTGCCGCCCCGAAGAGTCCGTAGGCCTCCTTGAATCCCTTGGAGCCGGGAACGAAGACCCAGTCACCGACCTGGCGACCTGAATTCTCTCCGGCCCATCGGACCTGACCCGTGGCCTCGTATCCTGGAACCAGTGGGTAGCCCATCCCGGGGAAGGGAGGCATGGCTCCCGTCCACAGAAGCCGCTCCGTCCCGGTGCTCACCCCGGTCCAGCTCACCTCCACCAGGACGTCGTCCGGTGAGGGGTTCGCCAGATCCAGGCGTCGCAGGGCGAGCCGTCTCGGCTCTTCCAGGACTACGGCCAGGGTGTCCACGTGCCTCCTGTCTTGCGGTGGTCTTCTCGTCCGTCGCTCGCCTCTATATTTGGCCCGCCGGGCCCTGGTGTCAAGTAAAAATTACAACCCGTGCTGTCCAGAACGCCATACAGCCCCGAACGTGGGTATGAGAAAGCCCCGATCGGCAGCATAACCGACCGGGGCCAAAGGACCTACGCTTTCGAGGGGACCGCTCAGGGACGGGCGATGAGGAGTGAGGTGAGGACCGGAGAGCGGGGCCGCGGATGGCGGATTCGGCTGAATCCGGCCTGTTTCAGGAGCCCGGTGAGCTCGTCCGGCGTCCGTGGTCGCCCCTGCCCCATGGCCATGAGATAGAGGGCGAAGTAGGCCGTACCCACCGTCTCGGCGCCCCGGATCCCGGCCATGGGTTCGGCCACCAGCAGCGTCCCATCGGGAGGGATCACCGTACGGATCCGGCGGAGGAGCTTCACCACGTCCTCATCCTCGTGATCGTGGAGGATCCGCACCAGGGTGATGAGGTCGGCGCCGGTGGGAATCCGGTCGCGGAGGAAGTCGCCACCCACCAGGGTGAGTCGGCTCGGATCGGGGAAGTCGTCCAGATTGCGTCGGGCCACCTCCACCACCGGTGGCAGATCCAGGAGGGTGAGGCGGAGATCGGCGTGACGTCGCCCCACGGCCCGAAGGAAGGCGCCCTTCCCCCCACCAACATCCAGGACGTGATGGTGGTCGTGGAAGTCGTATCCGTCCAGGACCTCCTGCGCCACCATGGGCTGGGATCCGGCCATGAGCTCGGAGTAGGGAGCCACATCGTCGGGATCGAGCCCCTCACGGTCGGCCCGTCCCGCGTAGGGCCAGTAGCCCTTGAGCCCCTCACCCTCCCGGGTTTCCCCATACAGAAGGGCCAACGGGTCCTCCAGGTCCCGGTAGAGGAGAACGTTGTGCTCCACCATCCGGGCCACCGATTCATTCCCCACCAGGGGGGCCCCCAGCGGCCCGAGTCCCACGCCGTCGGAGCCGGCCCAGCGGAGGAGGCGGATGGTCACCCCAGCGCCCAGGAAGCGGCGGAGACGGTCCGGCGGCACGTCGAATTCCCGGGCCAGCACGGAGACCCGCACCGGGCCCCGGGCGAGCCGATCGAAGAGGTCCAGGCGGATCAGGGCCAGAAGGGTCTGGGAGTAGACGAATCCGGCACAGATATCGAAGACCTGTCGGGACCGGGAGAGGGCGATGGGACGGGTCAGGGGGAAGGCGGCAGACCAGCGCTGGAAGCGCTGCGACGACAGGATCGCCGTCCATCGCTGGCGGAAGGACTCCACGATCCCGCGCACACGCCCCGGGGCCTCGTCTCCGGTCCGCCGGGAGCGGTCCGACGCCGGGCCTGAGCCGTTGGAAGAGGATGCAGACTCGCTCCGGCGGGTCGTGGTGGTCCGCGGTTCATTCATGTCCAACCCTCCGAGGTGACACGATCCCGGATTCGCCTGGCATCGGCCCGGGGCAGGTGGTGGGCGTGACCACCGGCCGCGCCGGCGAGGTCGCGCAGGAAGTCCATCCCACGGGGAGAGGTATCCAGAACCACAAAGGGGATCTGCTGCCGCTGGCCCTCCCGCGCCAGGGCCAGGGCATCATCCATGGCCGACGCACGGCCGCCCAGCCCCTGGCGATTGACGTTGGGCCGCCCATCCGAGAGGAGGAGGATCCGACAGGCCTTCCCGTCCCTCCGCCCGGCCACGGCCAGCTCCAGAGCCCGTTCGATGCCGCGGGCCATGGGCGTGCCCCCCCCGCCGGCCAGGCCCCTCAGGAGGCGCTTCGCCCGGGGGAGGGAGCGGGTGGGGGGCACAAGGACCCGGGCATTGCGGTCCCGGAAGACCACCAGGGCCACCTCTTCGCGGGACCGGTAGCTCTCTGCCAGGAGGAGCTCCACCGCCCCCTTGACCTCGCCCAGGCGGCGCATGGCCTGGGATCCCGAGGCATCCACCACGAAGATGGAGCGACTCCCCAGGGGGCGAACCCGGATCTGGACCTGGATGTCCCCGGTCTCGATCCGGAG
>PWZC01000384.1 GCA_003567615.1 Gemmatimonadota bacterium
CTGATCCTCTCGCCCCTGCGAGGGGACGACCCGCCACGGCGCGCTCGTGGACTCGTGTCCACACAGGACGGGGCCCGGCACTATGTGGTGGCGTCGTGGCCCCTTCCGGACTATTTGGCCGACTCCCGGGGAGATCCCCCGCCCGGGGTCATTGCTACCTGGGATGACGTCACCGAGGTCATGGCGGATCATCGGGCGGGCATCATACAGATCCTGCTTATGGGACTCGCCGGATTCTTCGTTCTGGAGTTGGCGTCCCTCCTGTCCATCCTCGTGGCCTATCGGACCATGACGAGCCGGGTGCGGGACGCCACGGCAGAGGCTCGGCAGAGCCGGCGAGAGGCTGAGGAGGCCAGTGAAGCCAAGTCCCGCTTTCTGGCCGCCATGAGCCATGAAATCCGAAACCCCATGAACGGTGTGGTGGGAATGACGGAGGTCCTCTCCCGCACCCCGTTGAACCAGGAGCAGAAGCGGATGCTGGAAGCCATCCAGCTCTCCGGAGACATGCTCATGTCCACCATCAACGAAGTATTGGACGTCTCCCGGATCGAGACCGGGCGCTTCACCCTCGAATCCGAGGCATTCTCCCTTGTTCAGGTGGCGGAGCGGATCCGGGCGGTTCAAGGGGCCCGGGTGAACGATGAGCGGGTGCAGTTCACCGTTCAGGTGACGGGACCGGCTCCCTGGCGGAGGGGAGATGAGCGTCGGGTGGAGGGCATCGTCCAGAACCTGGTCAGCAACGCCGTCAAGTTCACCGATGTCGGTGAAATCACGGTATTGGTGGACGTATCGGAGCCGGACGGGGTCACGGTAGCGGTGTCCGACACGGGCATCGGCATGTCGCCCGAGCAGCAGGACATTGTCTTCCAGCCCTTCGTCCAGGCCGACGCCGCCACGAACCGGAACTTCGGAGGAAGTGGTCTCGGGCTCGCCATCGTACAGGGGTTGGTGGAGGCCATGGGTGGATCGGTCGTGCTGGTATCCCAGCCGGGAATCGGCTCCACCTTCACCGTGCGTCTGCCGCTAGAAGCGGTGGAGCCTCCGGTCGCTCCCGCCGGGGGCCAGCCCTCCATCGTAGCGGACCAGTCCGGGGGATCACCGTCGGGTCCAGAGACAAGGGCTTTGGTCGTGGACGACGACCGGATCGGACGTATGGTCCTGGCGGCCCTCCTGGGGCGATGGGGATTCGAGGTGTTGGAGGCCGATGGGGGTCGGAAAGCCGGGGAGATGGTCCGCACCCATCCGGCCTTCCACGTCGTATTCATGGATATCACGATGCCCGAGGTAGACGGCGTGGACGCCCTCCGCGAGATCCGAGGTCTGAAAGTTGCCGAGGGCCGGCATCGGACACCGGTGGTGGCCTGCACCGGCAATGCCCTTCGTGAGCAGGTCGAGTCCTACCTGTCCGAGGGCTTCGATGCCCACCTGCCCAAGCCTGTGACCCCCGTCTCCATCGAGGGGGCCCTTCGGGAGGCGGAAGTCGTCGGTTTCGGGGCGCCTAGGGCCGACCTGCCTCGTCCAGGAGCCGGCACCCCTCCATGAGAAGGGATTCCATGGATTCGTGGATGGTGGCCTCGGGGAAGTCCGATTCCGGGTGGACCGAGAATTCCCCATCCTCTTCCCAGGTGAGAATCCGGTAGACCGCCTCAGGCCCCACCAGTGAGTCGCACCGGGCGTGGATCGGTCGCCCCTTGGCCAGGAAGAGGACGGCGTCTTCGTCCGTTCCCTGACGACTCAGTTCGATGCGCACCGACTTGAGGCCATGGGCCAGGGCCTGGGTGAGGTCCATGAAGGAGAAGGCATCGAAGGAAGCCGAGAAGTCACCCCCACGACTCTGAAGCGCCGAGCGGACCCGGGACCGTGCGTCGATGGCCCGGCCGATGCGGGCCGCCATGAGGTCCAGGTCGTGGGGCGGCGCGAAGACATCGTCGACGCCGGCATCCAGGAGGTCCAGGGTGGACGCGGCATCCCGCTCGTCGGTAATGACGTAGAGGGGGAGGGCTGCATCGAGCTTGGCCACCCGGGCAAAGTGGTGGACATGCCCCGGCACCGCGCCCTGATCCACCACAATGGCGGCCGGAGGGGAACGCTCCGCCATGGCCTGAGCATCGGTAAGGTCCCGGGTGACCACCGGGCGGATCCGACTCCTGGCCATGCGATTGCCCAGATCCGTCGCCCGCCGGGTTCCGACCAGGAGAACCTGGGGTGTCTCGCCCACGTCTCCGGCCTCCCGGCGGTCCTGGATGACCGAAAGGTAGGCTTCCACGAGCTCCATGGTGGCCAGTCGCTGACCCGCCCGTCGGAGCGTGATCCGCATCTGGCGCCCCTCCTCTCCCTCCAGCGCCTCGGAGCCGGGCGCGTGGATGTGATGGAACCACACCAGGGCCAGGATCTGCGCCGCCCGGAGCATCTCCGGGTCGAGGCGACCGGGGGCCTCCGGTGTGCGGGGGCCAAGGAAGAGGCCCAGGGTTACGTCGAGGACCGTCTCGATGGCCCAGGGGAAGCGCAGGCGGACCGCCAGCTCCCGGGAGGCGGCGAACTCATGGAACGGTTCCCTGGGAGTGACCGCCCCATCCCCATTCTCGGACATGACCGGGTCGGGGTTGCCACGAGGAGGGCTCAGGAGGTGGACGGCCAGATAGAGACCATCCACCGTCACTGCCTTGAGGCCCACGGCGCGACCCAGGGCCATCACGTCGCGTCCAATGAGGCCGTAGGGCGGCGGCGGCTTCAGGTCCCGGGAGCGGAGGTCTGCGATTCCCTCCACGGCTCCCTTCAGGCTCCGGAGCATCTCCGGGTAGGGGAGGACGTTGTCGATGAGCGCTTCACTCACGGAGGAGAGCATGGACACCCGGGCCGGGAGTGGTGGCAGTCGGCCACTGCGGGTCCATGTCCGAAAGTCATCCCGGCGCTCCGCGTCGACTAGAACCGCCTCAACGCTTCCCTCGACCAGTGTATTCCTCACGTCGTCGAATCCGTCCACGACCACCAGATCGTATCCTTCCCGGCTGAACACCGCCGGAAGAAAGGTTCGATGCTGGGCTCGCCGGGAGACCATGAGGATCTTCCGACGTTCCCTGGGAGGAAGGTCGGGAGTACCGGCTCCCCCTGAACTCCCGTGAGGTTGATCCTCCGGTGAGGCAAAGAGGTCGGGCAGATCGATCATTCCTTCGCCACCGAACCCCGGGGGATCGGTATCCGGATCGGCTTCATGGACCGCCACCAACTCGTCGTCCGGAGCCAGGTGGACTTCCAGGCGACGAGCGCCGAACTCCTTGCGGAGTCGGTCCAGCGTACCGGCGTCCTCCGGATCATTCAGGGCCACGACCAGGACGCCGTCCTCGGCCTCCCAGCGAACGGGGACCGCGAGGGAACCGTGGGGCCCCGGGGACGGGAGCCGTCGACGGAGCTCGGGCGGCACGTCGGCAGGGGCCAGCGATCGCCAGGGAAGCTGGAACTGGCGGCTGAGGGCCTCCATGAGTTGTCGCCGGGTGAGGAAGCCCATCTCCACCAGGTTCTCACCAAGCCGCCCCCCTTGTGTCCTCTGCCGCTTCAGCGCCAACCGGATATGCTCGTCGGACGCATAACCCATGTCCGCCAGGATCTTGTCCAGTCGGGCCGATTTCACGGCGCCCTCCGGTTCAGGCCCAGAAGGAAGGCCTGGGGTTCGGTAGCGTACCGCGCGGCTTCATCCCGGGTGACCACCCCCGAATCCACCAATTCCCTCAGATGCTGGTCCAGGGGTTTCATTCCCTCCTTCCGCCCGGTGGTGATCACATTGTTCCCCTGATGATTCTTCCCCTCCCGGATCATGTTCCGGATGGCGCCGTTGGCTACGAGGATCTCCAGGGCAGCCACTCGCCCTGGGCGATCGGCTCGTCTCAGCAACTGCTGCGAACATATTCCCACGAGGACCTCTGACAGGGCCAGGCGGATGGCCGGCTGCTCATCGGCCGAAAAGGCGTCGGAGATGCGTCCAATGGTCTGGGCTGCCGATTTCGTGTGGAGCGTTCCCAGGACCAGAAGCCCCAGCTCCGCCGCCGTGATGGCAAGGGAGATGGTTTCCAGGTCCCTCATCTCCCCCACCAGGATCACATTCGGATCTTCCCGCAGGGCCGCGCGCAGCGCGTCGGCGAAGCTGCGGGAGTGCTCGCCGATCTGCCGTTGATTGATGAGGCACTGCTTGTTTCGATGAAGGAATTCGAGTGGATCCTCCAGTGTAATGATATGATACTTCATCTGCTCATTCAGGTAGTCCACCATGGCTGCCAGAGTGGTGGATTTCCCCGAATTCGTGGGACCCGTGACCAGGACGAGTCCGGCGCGATATCGCAAGAGGGATTTCAGGACCGGGGGAAATCCCAACTCGTCGAGGGTAGGTACCTCGTGGGGGATGATCCGGAATGCGCTGGCGATGCCCGGGTACTTCTTGTAGACGTTGATGCGGAATCGGGCCACGCCGTCCAGTGTGTACGCGCAATCCAACTCTCCACGTTCCTCGAACCTTTCGATCTGCTGGTCCGTCAGCAGTTCGTACATGAGCAGGCGTACCTCATCCCCGGTCAGGGGGCGATGGCGCGTCTTCTCCAGTTCACCATTGATGCGGAGCATGGGAACGGCGCCGGTGCTCAGGTGCAGATCGGAAGCCCCCGATTTCTGCATGATTTCCAGGAAGGCGTCGATCCTGGCCACGTGGTCTCCTGGGGAGGGGGAGTGCCGTTATGAACAGCGCGGGAGGAGGCTCAGCCGGGCCAGGGCGATATCGGCCTGGAACGCGGCCCGACCCGCCACCAGGCCGACCCGGAGAAGCTTGGAAACATCCAGGGGTCTCCTTATGGAGATCGGCACGAACTCGCTCCACGTTAGCTCCACGGACCTCCACGTCCCGTCCACCGGGAGGGAAGCGCTATAGTGCTGCCAGGGAGCGCGGGTGTCTTCGGTCCTGAGATGGAGGAAGTAGCTTCCGGGGCCTCCTCGCACCATGGCGCCGATTCCCCGCCATCCCGAGGCGTCGAGGGGGCGTCCCTGACCCTGGCTCAGAGGCCTGACCAACTGAATGAAGCCTCCTCCTCGCTCCAGGGAAACCCGTCCCGTCAGTCGGAGCGCACGACGACCTGCCACCACCTCCACGGCGGCGGACCCGTGGGAAACGCCTCCCATGACCCTGTCCCCCAGGAACCGCCACGGGCTGTCGGCGGCCCGGTCGACCTCGGAAAAGTCGTCGATGATCCGTTCCGGGGGAACCGGCGCGTCGGCTTCGGTGGTCATGGGCAGGGGCGGGGGATGGCGTCGGGAGGGTCGTGAAGGCGGGCGGTCATGGCGACCGCACGAAGGCCGCAAACCCATCCATCTCGGCCAGGACCACGCGCCCTCGCAGGTCAATGCGGAAGGTGATGAAGGTCTCTCCGGCACCGGGGCGCCGCCAGTCGACCCGGAAGGTATCACCGTGCCAGGGGTGGAGATCGGCTTCGTACTCCGATGAATAGAAGAGGGTGAGGGGGACGTCGGGGTCATCTCCGACGTCGATCCGTATCTCGCCGAAGAGATCGTCGCCATAGACCCCTGCGTAGGCGTCTGCCGGGAGGGATGGGGTGACACCCCGCAGCCGCCCTTCTTCCCGGTCCGCGCGGCTCCGCGCCGAGGCCTCCCGACTGCGCGCGTCCAGTTCCAGGTAGAGGGCGCTCCAGTCCCGGGGCTCCCGGCCCTGCAGGGCATCCAGCACCCAGTGGGTCAGGGCCAGTTGCAGGTTGCTGTTGCTCAGGTTGGCCATGGCTACCACGGCGATACCGTCGTCGGGGACGAGGGTTAGCTGGGTCCGGGTGTAGTTGATGGACCCTGAATGGTGGACCACCCGTCGTCCGTGCAGGTCCATCAGACGCCACCCCAGGGCATAAGCCTGCAAGTTGTTGGTGGGGTGGAGTCTGGCGGTGACGGAATCGCCGGGGATCACGGTGACGGGCGCGTGGAGCTCACGGATGCGGTCTGCCGACAGGATGCGGATCCCATCCACCTCGCCCTGGTTCAGGTGGAGCCGGGCCCACTGGGCCATCTCCCAGGCGCTGGACCATGCGGCCCCCGCCCCTCCGATGATGTCGTAGTCCCGCCGCGGGATCTCGTGCACGTCCCCATCGATGAGGGTGTGAGAATGGGCCACGTTCCCGCGCAACTCCACATCCCGAGCCCGGGATGTGCTGCGCTCCATCCCCAGGGGCGCAAACACCCGATGGGCGAGGACATCGTCCCACGACTGGCCTGCCACCGCCGTAACCACCTCCCCAGCCACGATGTAGAGGTGATTGTTGTACCCGTATTCCGCCCGGAAGCCGCCCGCCTGCGGGAGGTGGCGAAGCCGGGTCACGAGTTCGGCCCTATCGAAGGGAGAAGCGATCCAGAGGTTGTCGAGCCGGGCGGCCCCGGCCCGGTGCGTCAGAAGATCCCGGATCGTCATTTCCCGGGAGACGTAGGGGTCCTCGATCCGAAATCCGGGAAGGTGATCCTGCACCGGGTCATCCCAGGCCAGGAGGCCCTCGTCCACCAGGAGGGCCAGGGTGGCGGAGGTCATGGCCTTGGTGGTGGAGGCGATGGCGAAGAGGGTGTGCTCGTCCACTTGGTCCCCACCGTCGAGGCGGGTCACTCCATAACCCCTGGCGTGAAGGATGGAGTCGCCCTGAACCACGGCCAGAGCCAGCCCCGGGATCTCCCACTCCGACATGGCCGCCTCCACATAACGGTCCAGGCCCGCCAGGGGGCCTGCCTGCGCACCCACCCCGGCAGGAAGGACCGCAGTGACGAGAAGCAGCAGCACCGCCACCAGCCACCGGTGCCGTGACCCTGGCTCCCTGGGCTCAAGACGGGTGTGCAGGAGGCCGAAACAACCAAGAAGGGACCCTTCCTCCCGAGGGAGGGGCCATCTGTTCCACCTGACTCGAGTGCGCATGGACAAGGCATCCATTCTGGGGGTGGTCCTGGGGTGCGTCATGGTACTGGCGGCGGTGATCCTGGGCGGCAGCGTCACCATGTTCATCAATATCCAGGGTATCCTCATCGTCGTCGGTGGAACTGTCGGCGCCATAAGTATCGCCTTCCCCACCAACGAGCTCCGGCAGATCACCTCGGTGAGCCGCCGGGTCTTCCACGATCCAGGCGATGAGATCAATGCCATCGTGGCGTTCCTCGAGCAGGGACTCCTCACCCTCAAGAAGGACGGTCCCCTGGGGCTTGAGAAGGTAGCGTCCGACGCGCCGACCAAACCACTCCAGAAGGGCCTTATGCTCATTGCCGACGGGACCCACGCCTCCACCATCCGTCAGATCCTGCAGACCGAGCAGATCCAGATGGAGAAGCACCACCGTGCCGGGCAGAAGATCTTCGCCGAGGCCGGAAAGTTCGCCCCGGCCTTTGGTATGGTGGGGACCCTCATCGGATTGGTCCAGATGCTGGCCAATCTGGATGACCCGTCAGCCATCGGTCCGGCCATGGCCGTGGCGCTCCTCACCACCTTCTACGGAGCCGTCATGGCCAACGTCCTCTTCCTGCCCATGGTGACCAAGCTGGATCGGCGGATCCACATCGAGGCGGTGCAGATCCAGCTCACGGTGGTCGGGCTGGAATCCATCCATGTGGGCGATTCACGAGCGCTCCTCCACGAAAAGGTGAACGGCTTCCTGGTGGAGCACCAAGGGCATGACCGGAAGAACGTGGACAAGGCGGCCTGATGTCTCCTCCTCC
>PWZC01000179.1 GCA_003567615.1 Gemmatimonadota bacterium
CAGGGCGAAGTACATGAAGATGAGGCTCATGGTGAAGAGCACCAGAAGTCCGATCACCGTGCGCGAGAGGAGGAACGGCAGGTTCAGGTAGGCCAGCTTCTTGGCTACGGTGGTATCGGTGGCCAGATATCCCAACCAGGGGAAGTAGTCTTCCCGCAGCCCCAGGAGCATGGGGATCACCAGAATGAAGGCGATGGGAAGAAAGGCGCCGAACGCCAGCGAGATGCGGCGTACGGACCAGTTCCACTTCGCCTTCACGATGACCGTAACCACGGCCAGCATGACGGCCCCCTGAGCCATGCTCGTCCAGAAGAGCCAGTTGGAGGCGTAGGCCTGCCAGGCCCGGTTGGGGTCCGAGGTGAGGAGGAAGGCGAAGGCTCCGAAACCCAGGACCGCGAGACCGAGAAACACCAGGGTGAGCGGTGATTTCCTGGTCAGGTACCGGGCCTGGATGTCCGAGGGGATGTGGATGTCGTGCATCGCGGATCTTCCTCAGTTGTCCGAAGACTGGGCTTGGACTTCGGGCTCTTCCTGACTGGGAAGCTCTCCCTGAAGCTGCCGAACGTAGTTGACGATGTGCCAGCGGTCGTAGTGCGTGATCTGATGCCCGTAGGCCGGCATGGCGCCCCGTCCCACCCGAATGATGGAGTAGATATATCCGTCCGAGTGGCCCAGAGCCGACTCCTCCAGGAGGCTCCAGTTGGGAACACCGAAGGCCGTGACCGGACCGGCCCCTGCACCGGCGTCCCCGTGGCAGGGGGCACAGGCGCGGAGGTACATCTCCTCACCCCGGGCCAGCGACGCGGCATCGGACGAAACCGGATTCTCCAGTCCCACCGCCCGCGGATCGCCCTGGAGGAGCATCAGCGGGGTGATGGGCGGAGGCGGAGCCTGACCGTCCGCCGAGCCCAGATTCACAGTGTGGGGCGCCCCGGGGAAGTTCCCCGAAGAGAACGAAACCGACCCTTCCGGGGACTGCTGCGGGTTTTCGTACGGATTGAACGAGGGCTGATCCCGCATGCTGCGGCCGAAGATGGAGACCATGAGGTCATCCACCGGGTTGCAACCGGCCACCATGAGCAGTGCGAGAACAGCGGCCAGGGACCGGAGTCCCCGCAGGCGAGGGGTGCTTGAATCAGCCATGGGACCTTCCCTTGGGATCCGTCTGGATCTGGGTGGGTTCGTGGGTCTCCAGGATGCTCCGCACGGTACCCATCTGCTCGGGCGGGGCGGTGACGTAGATACCGAATTTCCCCGAACTGAAGTCGGGGTCGTAGACCACGTCACCCTTGAGATCCGGGATCCGCATGTTGTACAGGACGCCGATGACCGTGGCCAGGGCGCCGAAGAGAATCGTCATCTCGAAGGCCGGGATCACGTAGGCCGGAATGGCCACGATGGGCTTTCCGCCGGTGACCAGGGGCCAGTCCATGCTGGTGAACACGGTGAAGGCGAAGCCGGCGGCGGCGCCGGTGAGCCCTCCCACCAGGGTGAACAGGCGGACCGGGCTATGGTGGTAGCCCAGGGCGTGCTCGATGTGGTGCTCCGGGAAGGGAGCAAAGGCGGTGATCTCCTCGAACCCCTTCTCCCGCAGCTCCGTGATGGTATCCACCGTCGAATCCAGGTACTCATAGGAAGCCAGCAGACCTTCCCGGGCCGTGCCCGTGGCGGCGCTCATCGGGCCACCTCCTTCTTCTTCGGTCTCATGGGCGGAGGCAGGACCTCCTTGATCTCAGCGAGGGCCACCGGCGGCAGGAGCCGGATGAAGAGGAGCATCCAGAAGAAGAACCAACCGAAGGTTCCGATCACGATGCCCATCTCTGTGAGGCTGGGCCGGTAGACGTTCCAGGCAAATGGGATGTACTCGTGGGAGAGGGACGTCACGATGATGACGTACCGCTCGAACCACATGCCGATGTTGATGAAGAGCGTGATCACGAAGAGGGCCGGGATCGAGTACCTCACCCGCTTGAACCACAGCATGATGGGGATGATCCCGTTACACGTGAGCATGATCCAGGTGGCCCACCAGTAGCTACCGAACGCGCGGTTCCAGAAGACCGCCCGCTCCGACGGCTTCCCGGAGTACCAGGCCATGAAGAACTCGGTGAGGTAGGCGTAGAACACCACGAGCCCCGTCACCAGACACAGCTTCGCCATGGCGTCGAAGTGTTTCGTGGTGAGGTACTTCTCGAGGCCGAAGATCTTCCGGATGGGCACCAGGATGGTGATCACCATGGCGATACCGGAGAAGATGGCGCCGGCCACGAAGTACGGAGCGAAGATGGTGGTGGTCCACCCCGGCACGATGGACATGGCGAAGTCCCAGGACACCACCGAGTGCACCGAGAGCACCAGGGGAGTGGCCAGCGCCGCCAGGTAGAGGTAGGCCTTCCCGAAGTGGTGCCACTGACGGTCCGTGCCCCGCCACCCGAAGGAGATGGCCTTGTAGAGCCGATGACGGAGGGTCCCCACCTTGCTCTGGTCCCGTGCCGCAGCGATGTCGGGGATGAGACCCAGGAGGAAGAAGAGGGACGACACCGTGAAGTAGGTGGTAACGGCGAAGACGTCCCAGACCAGGGGCGACGCGAAGTTTGGCCAGAGGAGGCGCTGGTTCGGATACGGGAACAACCAGTACGCGTGCCAGACCCGACCCAGGTGGATGAGCGGGTAGAGACCCGCCGTCATCACGGCAAAGACCGTCATGGCCTCCGCCGCCCGGTAGATAGACTGGCGCCAGCGGGCCCGGAAGAGGAAGAGGACCGCCGAGATCAGCGTCCCCGAGTGGGCGATACCCACCCAGAAGACGAAGGTGGTGATGTAGGCCCCCCACCCCACCGGAGTGTTGAGACCCGACACCCCGATCCCGTTGATGATCTGGTTGCCCCAGGAAAAGGCCAGGAGCCCGATCCCGGCAATGGACATCCCCAGGAGCACCCACCACCACTTTCCGGGGCGGGAGAGCATCTGGAGGATGTCCTCGTTGACCTCCCCGTACGATCGGATGTCCGGGTGGGTCTGCGCCCCACGTGGTTTCTCAGTCGCCGTCGCCATTCGTTGCCTCTCGTCCCCGCTTGAGTCGATGCCGAGCCTCGGTGGATCAGACCTCGATCGACGTCACCGGGTGGAAGGTCACCTTCCGGAGGTAGTTCACCGCCGGTTGCGTATTGATCAGGATATCGTAGATGCGGTACGTCCGCTGGTCCTGCGAGACCTGCGCGACCCGGGACTCGGGGTCACGGATGTTGCCGAAGACGATGGCCTCGGCGGGACAGCTCTGCTGACACGCCGGAACCACCTCGTCCGCCCCCAGAATGCGGCCCTCCACGGTGGCCCGGTTCTGCCGCTCCCGGATCCGCTGCACGCAGAAGGAGCACTTCTCCATGACGCCCTCGTCACGAACCGTGACATCCGGGTTGTACTGCCAGTTCAGGGGCTCGGGCACATCGGAGAAGCGGTGCCAGTTGAAGACCCGGATCTTGTAGGGGCAGTTATTGGCGCAGTAACGGGTCCCCACGCACCGGTTGTAGATCTGGCCATTGAGACCGTCGGGCGTGTGGTACGCCGCGTAGACCGGGCAGACGGGCTCACACGGAGCGTTGCCACAGTGCTGGCAGATCATGGGGAGGAAGCGAACGTCCACCGGTCCGGGCTGGGTTGCGTCCACCTCCTCGAAGTACCGATCCATGCGGATCCAGTGGAGATCCCGACCCATCATGAGCTGGTCTTCGCCCACCGATGCCACATTGTTCTCGGACTGACAGGCCACGACGCAGGCGGAGCAGCCCGTGCACTTGTCCAGGTCGATGGCCATGGCCCAGCGCGGGTTCTCTTCCGGATCGTAGTTGCCGTACTGTGCCCCGGCGAGGGGATAATCCTCGGGTGCGCCCCCGCCCGGCACCGGAACCGGGAGAAACCCTCCGCCGCCCTGGAGCTCGTAGAGCGGATAGCGCTCCGCATCCTGGATGCCGGCGCGGAGGTCCTCGATCTGCACCGCCGGCGCGATGGGCCGGTCGTACTGATCGCTGGAGCCCTCGATGGTGGCCAGCCGCCGCCACTGGCCGGTGGGCTCGATCTGCACCCGCACCGCCAGGTGATTCAGGGACCCCACCACGTCCTCGGCGGTGCCCGGGAGGAGGGACATGGGGTTCACACCCTTCCCATCCGCGTACCGGCCGTAGTTCTCGTGGCCGGCCCCCATGGAGATGGCCACGGTGTCGCGTCGGACACCGGGGTAGGGGGAGACCGGGACCTCCACTTCGCCGTGGGGCGACCGCACCCGAACCATGTCGCCGCGGCGAAGTCCCATCTCCTCCACGGTCTCAGGGTTCATCTCCACCCAGGAGTGCCACGCCAGCTTGGTCACCGGATCGGGGAGTTCCTGGAGCCAGGGCTTATTGGCCCCGCGACCATCGCCCAGGCGGGAGGAGGGGTAGACCACCAGGGTCATGCCGTCCCCTTCCAGCGACGGACGGTCGAAGGTGAGCGCCCGGTCCGGGGCCTGCAGCGACGGCTCCGCCTGGGTCTCCTCGTCCACAGTGACGACACCGGTCCGGAGCGCCTCGCGCCAGAACTCGTCGAAGGTACCACCGGGCGAGCCCAGGGCGGCGTGACGCTCTTCCCAGCGGGCCTGCAGGTACTCGTGGAAGCTCCCCGAGTCCACGTCCTGCCCCAGCCCCCGGGCCAGGGTCAGGAACACATCCCCCACCGGCCGGGAGTCGAAGTGGGGGACCGGGACCATGGTAGGCTGACGGATGGACCAGAGTCCGGGCCGCGGGTTGGCGTCCCCCCAATCTTCCAGGGAGTGCCGGACAGGGAGGACCAGATCGCACAGGGCGGCGGTCTCGTCCATCTGCTGCGTCACGGCCACCTTGAAGCCCACCGAGCCCAGGGCGTCGGCAAAGCCGGCACCCGGCGGCAGGGCATAGGCCGGGTTCGCACCGTAGAAGATCACCGCCTCCAGGCCACCGCGATCCATGGCATCCACCACCTCCATGAGATCCCGGTGGGAAGCGGCGGGTGCTGCGCGATTCTCCACCCCCACCTGCAGGGTGGAGCCCACATTCCCGGCCACGGCATTCAGGACCAGAACGGCCAGGTTGGCCGCCGTGGCATTGGCTCCCTGCGCGGCCACCCCCGGCCCCAGAGCCAGGGAGTCGGCCTCACCGAAGGCCACTGCCAACTCCTCGATGGTGGAAGCGGGAATCCCGGCCTCCTGTGCCGCCGACTCGGGCGTGTATGCCTGCAGGAGGTCGGCATAGGGTCCGGCATCGGCGCCGCCCCGCACCAGGACGTTGGCCATGGCCAGCGCCACCACCGCTTCGGACCCGGGCTGGAGGGGCACCCACTCATCGGCGTTCTGACCGGTGAGGGACAGGCGAGGCGACAGGAAGACGAACCGCCCCTTGTTGTCGTCGGCGTCCACGGCGTGCGCGTGGGTGAAGGAGCGTCCGTACTCCACAGGAGAGAGCCAGGTCTCCAGGAAGTCGGCACCGAACGAGACGATGAGATCCGCCTCGTCCAGGCGATAGGTCGGAATGACGTCACGACCGAAGGCGAGACGGGCGGCTTCGCGCAGGGGCGCCTCCGAGAGGGGCTCGTACTCGACCCGGCGGGCGCCGGCCGTCTCCACGATCCCATCCAGGAGACCGGAGAGGGTGGGCCCCTCCTTCCCGGTCACGAGCGCCATGCGGTTTCCGGCACCACCGACGCGCTCCGCCAGCAGGGACTCGGCCTCTTCCCAGGAGATGGCCTCGAACCCGTTTCCGCTCCGCCGCATGGGCTGGCTGAGGCGATCCGGGTTGTAGAGCCCCTGGAGGGAGGCGTGTCCCCGAGCGCACAATGCGCCGCCGGACACAGGATGGTTCGGGTTCCCCTCGACCTTGATGGCCCGCCCCTCCCGGGTCTTCACCCAGGTTCCACAACCGGCGGAGCACTCTCCACAGACCGAGGAATACCAGGTCGCCACGCCGGGAGTGATGTCCTCCGGCGGCACCACGTAGGGCATGAGCTTCTCCACCTGGTCGGTGGAACAGCCCACCAGGCCGGCTCCGGCGCCCGAGACGCCCAGAACCTTCAGAAAGTCACGCCGCTTCATCCCGTCACTCATGAAACTCCCTCGATGTCCGATGGCAACAGCCCGGTCGAGCCCCCCGCGAACGGAGGGGCGCCGGGCTGGTCCTGGCTTGGTGGTGTCATGTCAGTAGTGGCAGACCGTGCAGTCCAGGGAGGCGCCCTGCTCGATGTGGCAGTTCAGGCACCACCCCATGGTGAGGGGCTGCTGTACCCGCTCCACCACATTGATCTCGTAGCCCACGTCGCCGTGACAGTCGGCGCACTCCACCCCGGCGGCCACGTGTCTCATATGGGGGAAGTAGACGTGGTCCGCAACGCGGTAGATCCGCTCCCAGGCGATGGGCTCGCGAGCGTCCCAGAACTCCCGGAGCTGGTTGATGTCTGCAGCCTGGGCGTCCCCCTGCACATAGGCGTGGCAACCCATACAACTCGCCATGGAAGGATGACCCGCGCTCTTGGAGCGTTCCGCCGAGAAGTGGCAGTACATGCAATCGATGTTGTTCACCGCCACGTGGGGTTCGTGGGGGAACTCGAAGGGGTTCACATGGGGCGGACCGGTCTGGGCCTGAGCGTCGGCCGAACCGCCGTTTGACTGGGCCTGAACGAAGGCCAGCGAACCCAGGACGGCCGCGAAGGCCGCCAACGCGATCAGCAACTGCTTCTTCATCACCATGGTGTCCTGGTCGGAAGACGGGCAGGAAGGGGCCCTCCTGCCGCAAACAGGGCCGCAAGTTAGGCCCCCCCCCGAACCCCTGTCAACGGCGCAGGGAAACATGGGTTCCCTCACCTGTGGAAGGGGCTCCCGAAAGGTCCAGCAAAGTCGGGGGCCGGTCCGGAAACCCGCGCTCCGTGGGCAGGTTCCACGGGTCACCTCGTTGATGGGCGAAGGGGTCCTTTCGCTGTGGAAGGTTGTGGGATCAACGAATCTCTCCGTTGTGGGGGATGGCACCAGGCCAGGGTGCCGGGTGGTTCCCGGCCCCCGTGACGGCCGGCCCCGGGCCCACCCGGTTGCCACCGCGCCCGCTCGCGACCCACATTCCGGCATGGTCAGCCTTCCCTACCCTCCCGCTTCGGGGCCCCTCTGGGGCTCCCACCCCCTGGAGCCCGGCGGTCGTTTCCGCCTGGACGTGGGGCCACGCCGGATCTGGGTGGAGGGGTACCCGGGGGAGGTCCGGATCGCGGTGGGCGACGCCGTGGATGGGGAAGATGCCCCGGAGGAGCCACCCCTGCCGGCTGCCGAGCTCTGGTCTCGCTGGGCCCTCCCCGCAAAGGCGACGACGATCCGGATGGCGCCTGCGCTGCCGGATCGAACACTGGTGGTGACGCCGGAGCAGGCCTTCCACCTCCTACCCGACACCTCGGCTCGGGTCTTCGCCCGCGTCCCCGTCTGGGTCCAACTGCGGATCGAGCAGGAGGGTATGGCCGACCGCCAGGGAGCCATGGCGCTGGAGATCCCCTCGGTGACCCTCTCGGACACCTGGTGGGGCTCGTTCCTGGAGGGAGAGCTCGCCTACTGGCTGCCCACCAGCGCCCGGCGGGAGGTGGATCCCACCCGCCACCGCCCCCACATGGCCGTCTGTTCCCTCAACCTGCTCAACCGGAGCGCGGCTTCCCTGGCGGTGGACCG
>PWZC01000313.1 GCA_003567615.1 Gemmatimonadota bacterium
CGTGGATTCGATCCAGTCGCGGGTCCGGGACCTCAACGGTGCCGATGTTGGGATCGACGGTGCAGAAGGGATAGTTCTCGGAGGGCGCCCCCTGAGCTGTCAGGGCGTTGAAGAGAGACGACTTCCCTACGTTGGGAAGACCAACGATTCCTGCTTTGAGCATGAACTCTGTATCCTGACGGCTGGGAAAGGGGGAGCAGCGATTGATCGGGGCAATCCTCCAAGGTATCCGCATCGCCTCGCTGCGGTCAAAGCCTCGGAGTGGAGCGGGTGCCGCGGCCTTCGGCAGAATCGGCCTCCTGCGGCGATGGTCGCCGGCCCCTTGCGGGAACCCCGCCGTACCGAGAGTTTTTGCGGGTTATCGGATTGTTACCCGTCGGCGGCCCACCAGACCGGGCACTCGCCATTCGCCGCCACAGCCTGGACCCTCATGGATTTTTCCTTCGCCGGACATTTCGACCAACCCCGCTTCCAGTGGTTCGTGAAGGGCCTTCGTGAGGTGATGGCTCGCAAGGGGCATCGCTTCGTGGCCGACCCGGACGATGCGTCCCTGGTTGTCAACTGCTTTCCTCGGGAGTCGGCGCGTCCATTCCGGCGGCGGGCTCAGGCGGTGTTTGTGGTTTCGGTGACGGAACTCGAGCCCGGCGAGAAGACGGTTCACGACGCCATCCCCGAGATCTATCCTCTCCTCGTCCGATCCCTTTCGAATCTCCTCATCGGCCTTACCGGACCGGAGGAATCCAATCCCGACGCCCACTTCGTTACGCCGGAACAGGGGTATTACAAGGTCCGGGGGCGAGAGGATCGAAGGGAATTCTTCGAGCGGGTATACTCCCGCATCGAACCGTTGGCGACGTCGAGGCTCATCATCGACAATGTTTTCGACCAGGATCTCCCCGCAGAACTCTGGAACGGAGACGACGTCACGGACTCCATCCGCGAAGCAGGTAAGCGTCTCGACGGCCTGAATCTGCTCCCCGCCCCCTTTCCCATCGATGAGATCCTGTCGGAACGGGACCGGCGCCACCTGAAACGCCTCTACGGTATGGGCGGTCTCTCGTACGGGAACATCTCGGCCCGCCTCGACGAGAGTCGATTCTGGATGAGCGCCTCGGGGGTCGACAAGTCAGACCTGAAGGAGGTAGGGAGGGACATCCTCCTGGTGAAGGACTACGACGAGGCGAAGGGGGCCATGGTCATCTCCGTACCCCCCGAAGTGGAGCCGCGGCGTGTCTCGGTGGATGCCATCGAGCACTGGATGATCTACCGCGAACATCCGGGAGTCGGAGCCATCCTCCACGTCCACGCGTGGATCGAAGGTGTCCGGTCCACGGAGTTCAACTATCCGTGCGGGACCTACGAACTGGGGAAGGCGGTGGCGGATATCGTCCGGGAACACCACGAACCGGAGCGGGCCGTGGTCGGACTCAAGAATCATGGCCTGACCATCACCGGCGAGTCCCTGGAAGAGATATTCGACCGGGTCGAAGGCCGTCTCCTTCAGTATGTACCCATGAGCTGACGACCCCCGTCAGTTGTTCAGGCGGTTCATGGCAGGATCCACACCCTCGGTGAGCCATACCTCAAGGCCGCCTGGAATGAGGTTTACGGCCTCCAGGACCTGATCCTCGTCTTCGGCAGGCATGGCATCCAGAACCCAGGCCGCCAGATCCGTCCCCGGCGGCGCCCTACCCACCCCGATGCGCAGACGTGGGTAGTTCCGCCCGAGGAGGGCTTCCAGACTCTTCAGTCCGTTATGGCCGCCTGCACCCCCGGAGCGACGTAGGCGCAGCGAGCCCGGGGGTCGGGTGGCATCGTCCACCAGAACCATGACGTCACGGGAGGGATCAAACCGCCCCTGAGATACCAGAGGCGCAAGGGCCACGCCGCTCCGATTCATGTACGTCGTGGGTTTCAGAACGACGACGGGCTGGGAAGCCACCGAGCCCCGGGCCACCAAGGCGGCCCCTTCGGACACGAAGCTTCCCAGCCCCCAGTCGTCCACCAACCGGTCCGCCGCCCACCAGCCCACATTGTGTCGGGTGGCGTCGTATTTCGGACCGGGGTTGCCCAACCCCACGATCAGTTTCGGGGAGGGTGGGGAGCCGACCGACGCCGTCTCCCCTTCACTTCCCCGGTCCTGATCAGCTTCCGATTGAGACTCAGACGTCGGATTCCGGAGCGCCCGGCTCATCCTCACCCACCAGGGTGGGCTCCTCATCGGCATCGTCATCGTCCTTTTGTGCGGCGGTAACGCTGGGTGCCTGGACCGAGCAGATGGTCTGGTCCTCGTCCATGAGCACCCGAACACCCTCGGGAACGCTCAGATCACGGACCTGGAGAGAATCACCGATGGTCAGCCCGGCCACATCGATCTCCAGAACGTCCGGGATGGCGTCCGGCACACAGGCGACCGGAAGGACATACTGGGTCTGCTCCAGGACCCCACCCTGATCAGACACACCCGTAGGCGTTCCGGTCAGCTCAATGGGCACCTCCAGCTCCACCTCCACACCCTCCTGGATACGGAGGAAGTCGACGTGGAGGATCTCGGTCTTGTACGGGTGGACCTGGACATCCCGGACCAGAGAGGGAATCGGAGCCTTGGCTCCGTCCACCTGAAGGTTCACGATGGTGTTTTCCACCGAAATGGACTGGAACAGGAGCAACGTCTCATTGGCGTCCATCGCCAGGGACAGATTGTCACTGTTCCCGCCATAGAGAACCGCCGGCAGCTTGCCGGCAGCTCGCAACTTCCGGGCTACGCCCTTTCCAGTCCCGTGGCGGCGGGCCGCCTTGAGGGTCACCTGCGTACTCATGGATCTACCTTGCTGTTGAGGGGACCCCTTGGGGGACCCGTGAATCCCGAAGCCGGTGGTGCGGGGGCTCGGGCGCTATGGTCAGTCACCGCCGGAGCGGATCTCGAAAAGCTGGCTGACCGAGTCATTCGAATGGATGTACTCTATGGCCCGTGCCAGAAGTCCGGCCACCGAAAGCACCGTGAGTCCTGGGAATGTCCTGTCTTCGGGGAGATGGATCGTGTTGGTCACAACCATCTCCGTGAGAGGGGCATCCCGCAACCGACTCACCGCTTCGCCGGACAGGAGCGCGTGGGTGGCGGCCGCGTAGATGGCGCGCCCCCCACGTCTCTTCAGGGCATGGACGGCAGACGCCATGGTCCCCGCCGTATCCACCATGTCGTCGGTGAGGAGGCAATTCTTCCCGTCCACGTCCCCCACCACCGTCAGCACCTCGCTCTGGTTGTGGGCGGGTCGACGCTTGTCGATGATGGCGAAGCTGGCACCGAGACGCTTGGCGAACCCTCGGGCCATCTTCGCCGAGCCCACATCCGGAGCCACCACCACCAGATCGTCCAACTGCTTCTCGCGGAAATACTCCGTGAGAACCGGGGCCGCATAGAGGTGATCCACGGGGATGTCGAAAAACCCCTGGATCTGATGCTGGTGGAAGTCAATCCCCAACACCCGATCCGCCCCGGCCTTCACCACGAGATTCGCCGCCAATTTGGCACCGATGGCGACCCTGGGCTGATCCTTCCGATCCTGGCGGGCATAACCGAAATACGGAATGACCGCGGTGACGCGAGCGGCGGAGGCTCTCTTGGCGGCGTCGATCAGGAGGAGAAGCTCCATGATCGAGTCTGCCGGAGCCACCGTGGGCTGGATGATGAACACATCCCGCCCCCGGGCATTCTGATCGATCCGGACAAAGATTTCGCCGTCGGCGAAATTCTTGATGAAAGCCGAATCCACATCTTCGCCCAGAATCCCACCGATCTCCCTGGCCAAAGGCCGATTGGCCCTTCCGGCCAGGAGCAGGAGGGGACCACGTCCGCTGGGATCTTCCATTTCGGACTCGCCGATCTTGGTGTGACAGGGTCGGAAAGACTTGCAGCCTTGGAAGGTAGAACCGCCGCCCGCAGCCGTCAACGGCTGGGACCTTCCCCTCCCGACACCGTCAGGCGGCGGCCGCTGGTGACCGCCGTCCTCCCGGGCGGCGTTGCCGAGAGGGTAAGTTCGTACTCACCGGGGGGCAGGCTCGAAAGGTCCACCACCATGGAGCGACGAAGTGGGGCTCTCCCGCCCACTTCGTCCCGGGGAACGCCCTCACGCCAACCGACCTCGAGAGGATCCTGTCCCCCCAGGAGCCGCACGGCTTCCCCAAGGCGCCGAAGGAGGCTGCGTCCTTCCCGTTCGACCTTCAACTCGAACCGCAACTCGCCTTCGCTCCCGTCCAGCCCGTAGACCTCCCAGAGCACTTCCACGGGACCGGCGGGAACCGTGAGTGACGAGAGGGCTCTAGCGAGTCCAGCGTCCCGAACCGGGACCTCTTTGTCCGAGGGAGCCTCTTCGGGAGATTCCATGAGAAGCAGGTCCGAGAGTGTCACGACCCCCCGATGAGCCACACCCCGTTCCACACCGGCTCGGTGCCGCCAGGCGCGCCGGGCCTCCGGGTCCAGCCCTTCCATGGACAGCAGATAGCGACCGGGAGGAACCTGGATCACGGCGGCCCCCCGCGTCCTTCCATCCCGGAGCCTGGCCTCCACCTCAAAGCGCTCCAGCGTCTCCACGTCCACGAGGAAGAGGTGGGCCAGAAGGGAGTCCGGGGGAAAACGAGGCGTCTCGTCAGGGGACCCGTCCTCGGGCAACGCACCCCGTCCGTTGGCCAGTATAGCATCCCCTTCCACGGAGGTCGGCGGGTCGGTCAGCGCCCAGTCAACCCGGACGATCAGGGCGTCTCCTTCCTGGAGGCGGGTGATCTGGGCATCCATGCCGTGGATCCGACGAGCCAACGATGGGGCGTGTCGGGAGATTGTGCGCCGTTGGTGCGTCAGCCAGTCACGCGCCTCCGACTCAGCTGGGTCAACCATGGCGCCGAAGGACGGGAGAAGGTTGCGGGGCACCGGATCGTATCGCCCCACCACCAGGGGCGGCCCCACGTAGCTGAGGGGCTCCCGGGTGCGCTCATACGCAACCACCGGCCCGTAGCGGACCAGAAGCTCGGTCATGTCCCGGCCCCAACGCATGGCGTGACCGTTTCGCGCTGTCTCCCGGGTCATGGCCAGAACCCGACGGGAGAGGTGCTCGGTCCAGAGCGGGTTCCCCTCAAGGAGGAAGAGGGGATCGGAGAGGTGCCAGATCCGGTTCTCTTCCCGGGTCCGGTCGTCCCGGTCCAGACGCGCCAGATGCCTCCGCCAGTCCACCCCTCCCAGGACACCTGGATCTTCCCATTCCTCCCGTTCCTCCGGCTCAAGGGAGTCCAGGAGTACCTGAAAGGCCTGTTCTGCCTCAAGGGTCCGCCCGAGGCCATGGAGGGCGATCCCCTCGAGACCCCTGCACCACCCGTCGTCGCCTCGGCACGCAGAAGCGGCGGCCAACGCCTCTTCCCACCGTCCCACTTCGGTCAGGTAGGCAACCCGCTGGCCCGCCACCCACCCATCTCCCGGAATCTGGCGGGCAATGTCCTCCAGGGTTCCAAGGAGGTCGTCGCGGGCGGCCAGGACTTCGGGAGCATCGGGGGGTGGGATCCATGAAGGCCGATCTTCCTCCTCCTCCTCGCTCTCACGTCCGAAGCGGAGGCAGAACCGGCCCACCCGTTCGTCGCAGGGGCCGGATCCACTCCACCAGGAGATGGGGGCATGGCGCACCCGGGTCCGTTCAAAGCGCTCCTGGGCGGACCGGGCCTCGCGATGGAGGGCCAGGGAATCGGGTGGCGGGAGATGACCTGGAGCAAGAAACGAAGCTACGGCCACCACAGAGGAGAAGACCATCGTCGAATGCTACCTGCCGGTAAGGAACCTGCCTGGCGGGTCCCCCTGTGCCATGGGAGTCCACCCCTCCCCGGTACCCGGAGACGATCTGGTTCAGGGAGAGTTGGCCCGGGTGGATTCGAACCACCACCGCCGGTTCCAAAGACCGGTGTCCTGCCATTAGACGACGGGCCAGCGCGGAGGCAAAAAGGGTCTCAAGACCCCAGTCCCACCTACCAAAGAGTAGTCGCGTCCCGGGTTCACTTCAACCCGACGGCACCCGGGAGCAGACACTCCCGCCCGGTGTTATACTCGGCGTCTCCAGGACCGTACCGGCCGCCGGATCGATCTATGCCTTCGCCCCCTCCGTGGATCCGCCCGTGAGCTACTTCAGCTACAAGCTCATTCACTACCTTGGAATCTTCCTTCTCATCGCCGTCGTCGGTTTGGCGCTGGGACGCCGGAGCGTTCTGGATGGAGAGGACCCGCTTCGGCGGCGGTGGAACGCCCTGCACGGCACGGCCCTCTTCATCATCCTGCTCGGTGGCTTCGGTCTCATGGCCAGGATCGGTGTGGCCCACGGCGAGCCGTTCCCGGGATGGCTCTGGGTGAAATTCGGAATCTGGGCTCTACTGGCAGGGACGTTGCTCGCCGCACGGCGCTGGCCCTCCCGCTCGCTGGCGCTGGTGGGACTGATTCCGCTGCTGGCCGTCCTGGCAGGCTGGGTGGCCTTCCGGAAGCCCTTCTGAGAATCGCTCGGGAGTTCCTTCGCCCCCGTGAGGGATCCCGTGGGTACCCCCCTGGGCTCAGCCGGTGGCCCTTACCCCGCAGCGGTCCGGGTAGGGATCACCCGGGCTTCCGGAAGGACAGCTCGGAGTTCCCGCCAGGCCCGATCCAGGTCCGACTCCGATTCAAAGACACCAAAGACCGCAGAGCCACTCCCGGAAAGGCGTGCCGGACGAGCTCCGAAGGTGTCCAGGGTCTGCCGGATCCCGAGGAGTTCGGGGTGAAGGCGCTCCAGTGCGGCTTCGAAATCGTTGCCTGACCGATCCATGACCTGGCTCCAGCCGTTCAGTTCCTCGGGCTCCAGCAGACGTCCGCCGGCCCAACCCAGCCCTTCGCGCTCCCGTTGCCCGGCGAGGGTCCGGTAGGCACGGGGGGTGGAGATCCGGAAGGGCGGAAGGGCCACGAGAACGGGACGCGACGGAAGTGGCGACAGGGGGAGAAGCCGGTCTCCCCGGCCCCAGCCCAGAGCCCGGGATTCGTCCAGGACGAAGAACGGGACATCGCTGCCCAGGGTCGAGCCGATCTCCACCAGGCGTCCGCGGCCCAGGGGGTTGCCGAATAGTTCGTCCAAACCGCGAAGGACGGCCGCGGCGTTGGATGATCCGCCGCCCAGTCCCGCTCCATGGGGGATGGCCTTGTGAAGTCGGATGCGCACACCGGGAAATTCAGTCGTCCCCTGCGAACCCATAACGTCGGCGTGCACTTCCAACCAACTCCGTGCGGCCCGGACGGCGAGGTTGTCTTCCGCTTCACCCAGGTCGCCCGGCGGGACCCCTGTCACCTCCAGCGAGACACCCTCGGAGGGAGAAAGCTGAATGGAGACGTCGTCGGCCAGATCCAAGGTCTGGAACTCCGTCTCGATCTGATGGAATCCATCCTCCTCCCGAGCCAGGATCCGCAGGACGAGGTTCACCTTGGCCCTGGCCTTTCCTTCCCAGCGGGGGAGATGGTCCGACTCCGATCCTCCCCGCGCCTCCCCCTGCCCCTCTACCTCTGCGTCCATCAAGATCTCCTCCGTCAGGTTTCCACTCGTTCCTCGGAGCGTCCGAGTTCCTGCCAGGACATTCCC
>PWZC01000386.1 GCA_003567615.1 Gemmatimonadota bacterium
AGCTTCCTCCGGTTGGCCAGGGCATCCTTCCGGATCAGATCCAGATAGGCCTCCACCGCCCGCCCGGGATGGGTGTGGTCCCACACAGCGCGGAGGAGCGCGACACCGTAGGCTCCCGCCCGCATGACGGGCTCCACCCGATCCAGGGAGATCCCCCCGATTCCCACCACCGGCACCTCCGGATTCAGCCGCCGGATCTCCGAGATGCGTCCGGGCCCCGCGCCCACCCGACCCGGATGGGAAGGAGTGGGATAGAGGGTGCCGGCGAGGATGTAGTCAGGGCGCTCCTCGTCCGGGAGGGCCAGCGGATCGTGCATGGACCGCCCCACCACCCGCGTGTCCCCCATGAGCTTCCGGACCGTGGGCAGGGGCAGCCCCCGTTCGGGAAGGTGGACCCCATCCAACCCCAGGAGGCAGGCCACATCCACCCGATCGTTCACCACCAGCAGGCTCCGGGCCCGGACCGCTTCCGGGCGGAGGGCCAGCGTCCGCTCCCATAGAACCCGTCCCCCGGACCCGGGGCCCCGGATGTGGAGGCAGATCCGCCGCCCTCCCGCCTCCAGCACCTCTCCGGCCATGGTGAGAAAGCGTGGGAGGGCCAGCACCCGGTCATTGGTGATGAGGTGGAGAGACGGAATCATCGGAAACGGACCTCCGGTGGCGATTCACCCCGACCCCGGAGCCAGTCCGAGGCGGCCATGCGACGCTTTCCGGGGGGCTGGATCTCATCCAGAGCCACCCGTCCCCCGGACCCGGTGGCCACCACCAGGCCGCGCTCCGGGTCAGACACGAGGATCGTGCCCGGTTCCGGAAGCCCCTCCGACCCGGCGTCGCCGAGCGGGGCAGCATCAAGGACCCGGGGCGAGAAGAGCTTGACCGGCTCATCTTCCAATGTAGTCCAAGCCCCCGGCACCATGTCCATCCCCCGGATGTGATCCGCCACCTCCCGGGGAGAGCGGGCCCACTGGATCCGGGCCGTCTCACGATTCACCTTGGGCGCGTAGGTGGCGGCGGCATGATCCTGTTCGCGGGGCTCCAGGATCCCGGCCTCCAGCGCCGTCAGGGCCTCCACCAGCGCCTGGGCCCCGAGCTCCGAGAGGCGGAGATAGAGAAGCGTGGCGCTGTCGTCCGGGTCGATGGGGCTCTCCCGCTGCAGGAGGATGGGTCCGGCGTCCATCCCCTCGCTCATCTGCATGACGGTCACCCCGGTACGTTCGTAACCCCGGACCACGGCCCAGTTCACCGGCGCAGCCCCGCGCAGACGGGGCAGAAGCGACGCATGCACGTTCACCGATCCCCGGGAAGGGAGCTCCAGGATCCCCGGTCGCAGGATATGTCCGTACGCCACCACCACTGAGAGCTCCGGCTCCAGCTCCCGGAGTCGGGCCTCGAAGGCCTCTCCCACGGGCCGATCCGGCGTGAGGACGGGAATCCCCTCGTCCTGAGCCAGCTCCTTCACCGGGGACGCCCTCAGTCGCCGACCCCGACCGGCGGGGCGATCGGGCTGGGTCACCACTCCCACCACATCGTGCCCCTCGCCCACCAGCGCCCGGAGCGATGGGAGGGCGAAATCCGGCGTGCCCCAGAAGAGAATGCGCATGGACGCTAGGCCTCCTTCTCCCGGAGCTTCCGGTACCGCTTCAGGAGGAGGCGCCGCTTGAGGGCGGTGAGGTGATCCACGAAGAGGACCCCGTCCAGGTGGTCGATCTCGTGCTGCAGGGCCCGGGCGAAGAGTCCCTCGGCTTCCACCCGGACCGGCTCGCCGTCCGGGGTCCAACCCTCGACCACGACCTGGGCGGGACGATCCACCACCTCGGTGACGCCGGGGATACTGAGGCATCCCTCGGGCTCCCGCTCACGCTCGTCCGAGGCCTCCGTCACCCGGGGGTTCACCAGGGCAACACGGGCATGCTCGCCGTCCACATGCCGAACGTCCACCACGCACACCCGTCGGGACACGCCCACCTGGGGCGCAGCCAGCCCGGCCCCCTCCGCCGACACCATAGTGGCGAAGAGGTCGTCCACCAGTGCCTTCAACTCGTCGTCGAAGGCCTCCACCTCCTGGGTGGCTTCCCGGAGCACCGGGTCCCCGAGGAGGACGATCTCACGAACGGCCACGCTCAGGCGACCTCCCCGTCGTCCACCCGACGGGCCACGGAGGCCCGGTCCACCAACAGGCGGGTGTTGTCGGCGGTCTTGAGGGTCAGCTCGTCGTCGGTGGCGTGGACGATGGAGCCGATGATCCCCCCGTTCATGACCACCTTGTCGCCCTTCTTGAGCGCCTGGATCATCTGCTGGTGCCGATCCCTCTCCTTCCGCTGGGGTCGGATCAGGAGCCAGTAGAAGATGAGGAAGATGAGGGCGAAGTTCAGAAGCAGCACGAAGAGGCCGCTCCCGCCGTCGTCTCCGGGAGGGGCCAGCAACAGGGCGATGAAGGGGTCGATCACTGCGCGCTCCGTCAGGTGGAATTCAGGTTCGGGTACAGGTCAGGTGCAGGCGCTTCGGCGCCGCCGTCAGCTCCGGGCCGCCCGGTAACGGTCAAGCCAGCCCCGGCTCCAACTCCCGAAGCTGCCCTCGGGAATCCGCCGCCGACTCTCCTCGGCCAGCCGGATGAGGAAGCGGATGTTGTGCATGGACAGCAGGCGGTGTCCGAAGGCCTCTCCAGCAGTGACCAGGTGCCGGAGGTAGGCCCGGTCGAAGCTGCGGCACGCATAGCAGTCGCACTCCGAATCCAGGGGCCGGGTATCCATCCGAAACCGGGAAGCCTTCAAGTTGACCTGACCTTCGGGCCAGGTCCAGGCCGTCCCGTGTCGAGCGTTCCGCGTGGGCGCCACGCAGTCGAACAGATCGCACCCCCGCGCAATGGACTCCAGCAGGTCGTCGGGATACCCCACACCCATGAGATACCGGGGCCGGTCGGCCGGAAGCTCCGGATCCAGGACCTCCAGCGTCGCCCACATCTTGTCCTTGGGCTCGCCCACCGACAGCCCTCCGATGGCCAGGCCGTCCCAGTCGGCCATGGCCCGGATCGTCCGCGCCTGCTCCCGCCGCAGATCAGGGTACACATTCCCCTGGAGGACGGGGAAGAGGGTCTGGGACGGCACCGCTCCGGGATCCTGGAGCTCCGGCACCTCCGGAAGCCCCTCCTGCCCGATGGCGTGGAAGCGCTCCAGGCATCGGTCCAACCACAGAAGGGTTCGCTCGTTGGCCGCCTTCGCCGTGCTTCGGTCGCACCCTCCCGGGGGGCACTGGTCGAAGGCCATGATCACATCGGCCCCCAACGTCCGCTGGATCTCCATCACCGACTCCGGCGTGAAGAGGTGCCGGGATCCATCGATGTGACTCTGGAACTCGGCCCCCTGGTCGGTGATCCGGTTCATGTGGGCCAGCGAGAAGACCTGATACCCCCCGGAGTCGGTGAGGATCGGTCCGTCCCATCGCATGAAGGCGTGGAGCCCGCCCAGCGCCCGGACCTGGCCGTGCCCCGGGCGCAGGAAGAGGTGATAGGTGTTGGCCAGGATCATGGACGAACCGATCCCGGCCACCTCCAGGGGCGAGAGGGTCTTCACCGCCCCCAGCGTACCCACCGGCATGAAGGCCGGGGTTTCCACCGGGCCATGGGGGGTCTCGAAGACACCGGTGCGGGCGGACCCCTCCCGGCTGTGGAGACGGAAGCTGAAGGCGTCGTTCATGGGCCATGCTCCGGCGAGGGAGGCCCGGGCGAGGTAGACCGGGAGGGAGGAAGGATGGCCATGGCGTCACCGTAGGAATAGAAGCGGTAGGACCCCCGGATCGCCTCCTGGTAGGCGGACATGATCGTCTCGTATCCGGCCAGCGCCGCCACCAGCATGAGAAGGGTGGATCGGGGAAGGGGGAAGTTGGTGATGAGGGCATCCACCACCTGGAACCGGTATCCGGGAGAGATGAAGAGACGGGTCTCGCCGCGACCGGGCGGAAGGGATCCGTCGGGCCCGGCGGCGCTCTCGAGGGTGCGGACCACCGTGGTCCCCACCGCCCACACCCGTCCTCCCCGGCGGCGGGTCCGGGCCACCGCCTCCGCCGCCTCCGGGGGAACCTCCCAGCTCTCCGAATGCATGGCGTGGGCATCGATGCGGTCCGTCTCCACCGGCCGGAAGGTACCGGGCCCCACGTGGAGGGTGACCCGGGCCACCTCGATCCCTTCCGTTTCCAGGGTAGCCAGGAGCTCCGGGGTCAGATGGAGCCCTGCCGTGGGGGCCGCCACCGATCCGGGCACCCGGGCGTAGACCGTCTGGTACCGCTCCCGGTCCAGGGGCTCGGCTTCGCGCTCCAGATAGGGAGGAAGTGGGAGTCGGCCGAACCGCTCCAGCGCTTCATCCACCGCCAGGGAGGTCTCCAGCTCCACCACCCGACCCCCGTCGGGAAGTCCGTCCACGATGCGCACGGCCAGTCGGTCGCTCACCTCCAGGATCCGGCCGGGCTTGAGTTTGGAGCCGGGTCGGACCAAGGCCTCCCAGCGGCGGCGCCCGTCGTCCAGGGGACGGAGGAGGAGGACCTCGCCCCGGGCACCGGTGGGCTTTCTTCCCAGGAGGCGGAGGGGGAGGACCCGGCTCTCGTTCAGGACCAGGAGATCCCCCGGCGCCATGAGATGGGGAAGGTCCCGGAAGCGACCATGGGCCAGGGCCGATCCAGCTCCCCGGGGGACCACCAGGAGGCGGCTCTCGTCCCGGCGATCCACAGGGTACCGGGCAATCCGACCCTCGGGCAGATGGTAGTCGTAGGCGTCGGTACGGGAGAGGTCCGGCAGCGTGCCGGCGTGTCTCCCGCCGGCCCGTTCCCTCGAATCAGCCATCCCCGAAGAATCAGCCATCCCCGAAGAATCAGCCATCCCCGAAGATGGACGCCTGTTCGTCCAGGCCCGCGGGAGGGGTGAAGCCGAAGCGCCGGTAGGCCCGGGGGGTGGCCACCCGTCCCCGGGGCGTCCGCATGAGGAACCCTTCCTGGATGAGGAAGGGCTCGTAGACCTCCTCCAGCGTGCCTGTGTCCTCGCCCAGCGCCACCGCCAGCGACGACAGCCCCACGGGTCCACCGTCGAACTTCTCCAGGAGGGCCCGGAGGATGCGGCCGTCCATCTCATCGAGCCCGTACTCGTCCACATCCAGCATGGCGAGCCCGGCATGGGCCACCTCGGCATCGATGACCCCGTCGGCACGGACCTGGGCGTAGTCCCGGACCCGACGCAGGAGCCGGTTCGCCACCCGCGGCGTCCCCCGGGCCCGACGGGCCAGCTCGGACGCCCCCGCCGGCGTCGTCTCGATCCCCAGGAGCCGGGCACTCCGGGCCACGATCCGGGCCAGCTCCTCCGGGGGATAGAAGTTCAACCGCTGTACGATCCCGAAGCGGGCCCGCATGGGCGCGGTCAGGAGCCCGAAGCGGGTGGTGGCACCCACCAGGGTGAAGCGGGCGATCTCCATGGTCATGGTCTGGGCCCGGGGACCCTCGGAGAGCCGGATCTCCACCTGGTAGTCCTCCATGGCCGGATAGAGGAATTCCTCGATGATGGGCCGGAGGCGGTGGATCTCGTCGATGAAGAGGATGTCCCCTTCTTCCTGGTTCGAGAGAAGTCCCACCAGATCGGCGGGTTTTTCCAGCACCGGGCCGGAGGTGGTCCGGAGGGTCACGCCCATCTCGTTGGACATGAGCGCCGCCAGCGTGGTCTTGCCCAGCCCGGGCGGACCGTGGAAGAGGACGTGGTCCAGGGGCTCCTTTCGCTGCCGAGCCGCCTCGATGGCGATGGAGAGGGACTCCTTCACCTTGACCTGGCCCACGAACTCATCCAGTCGCTCCGGGCGGAGACTGGGCTCCACCTGGACATCGTCGCCCAGAGCGGCGGGAGTCGTGACCTCGTGACGTGCGCTCATGGTCTCCGGAGGGCTCGGCGGATCAGTTCATCGGGCTCGTCGTCGGGCGCCCCGTCGTCGAGGGCGGCGCGGACGGCCCGCTCGGCATCGGCCATCCCCATCCCCAGCGCCGTGAGGGCCCGGACCGCAGCCTGGGCCCCACCCTCGGCGGGAATCGGGTCCGAGGGATCGTGGAGCGCCAGATCCCGAACCCGGTCCGAGAGCTCCAGCGCCAGGCGCTCCGCCGTCTTCTTCCCCACGCCGGGCACCTGTACCAGGACCGCCACCTCCCGATCGGTGAGGGCCCGGACGAGGCGGGCGGGGGAGAAGGTGGAGAGCATGGCCAGCGCCAGCTTGGTACCGACACCCGAGGCGCCCAGGAGGCGCTGGAAGAGGAGCCGCTCCCCCACCTCCATGAACCCGTAGAGGGCCACCGCATCTTCCCGGACCACCTGCAGGGTTCGAAGCTCCACCGCGTCACCCGTCTCCGGGAGGCGCGGCACCACCGAGAGGGGGATCTCCACCTCGTAGACCACGCCACCGGCCGTGGCCACCTCGACCCGTCCCTCCTCCCGGGAGAGAAGGGTGCCCCGAAGCCGGCTGATCACGACCCGCTCCGGCGACGGGCGAAGCGGTGCGGAAGGGCGCCTGCCATGGCTCCGGCAACCCCCACCGTCAGGTGACAGAGGGCGGCGGCCACCCCATCGGCGGCGTCGGAAGGTCGGGGCGGCTCCTTGAGGCGCAGGCGCTCCTGCACCATGAAGCCCACCTGCTCCTTGGTGGCCCCGCCGTTCCCCACCACCGCCTTCTTGATCTCCCGGGGGGAGTATTCGGCGATGGCCAGGTCCCGGAGGGAGGCGGCCACGAGCACGGCCCCCCGAGCATGCCCCAACACCAGGGCGCTCCGCACATTCTTCCCCTGGAACACGGCCTCCACCGAAACCACGTCGGGGGTGAAGCGCCCCAACACCTGGTCCACTCCCTCGAAGATCTCCCGGATCCGCCGATGGAGGGGGGCCTTGGGCGTGGGTCGGAAGACCCCGCACTCCAGGAGGGAGAGGCTGCCAGACTCCTGTCGCACCACCCCGTACCCGGTGGCCGTTGTTCCGGGATCGATGCCCACCACGATCAAGGAGCTCAGGAGAGGGCCTCGGCCATCACCTTCTCGTCGATGTTGGCGTTGGAGTACACCTTCTGCACGTCGTCGTGGTCGTCCAACGCATCCAGGAGCTTCAAGAGAGCCTCGGCTTCGGCACCCCCCACATCCATCTCGATCTTGGGGATCATGGCCAGCTCGGCGTGGGAGAACTCCACCCCCCCCTCCTTGAGCCCATTCTGGACCTGGTGGAAAGACGAGACGTCGGTATGCACGACGAACTCCTCCTCTTCCCGGGTCATGTCCTCGGCTCCCGCCTCCAGCGCCGCCTCCAACACGGCCTCTTCGTGATACCGGGAGGCGTCCACGAAAATCTGGCCCTTCCGGTCGAACTGCCACGCCACGGACCCGTCGGTCCCCAGGTTGCCTCCATTCTTCTCCAGGGTGTGGCGAACCTCGGCTACCGTGCGCTTCAGGTTGTCCGTGGTGGCGG
>PWZC01000066.1 GCA_003567615.1 Gemmatimonadota bacterium
CCCTGAACCCCCAACCCCCATGCCTCGTCCAACGCCGACGCCTCCCTCTTCGAGCGGCTGGAACGATGACGCACCCAACGGCGACGAGAGCGCCGGAGTCGAGACGCCGTCCGGTGCCCGAGCGGCGGTTGAGGAGCTTCTGGACGAGGTGGAGGCGGCCACCGAGCCCCGTCCCCTCATGGCGGTGGGAGGGCTGGAGGGGAAGGCGGCCATCGTCACCGGCGCTTCGTCGGGCATCGGCCGAGCGGTGGCCGTGGCGCTGGCGCGGTCCGGAGTGGACGTGGCCTTCAACTACCTCGGTGACAACGAGCGGGCCCACCGAGACGCCGACGTCACCGAGCAGACGCTGGCAGGTTATGACGTCCGGGTGTTTCGGCGGACGGTGGACTGTCGCCGGCCCGAGCAGGTCAATGACTTCGTGGATCGCGCCGTCCAGCAACTGGGGGGGGTCCAGATCCTGGTGAACAACGCCGGGATCGGTCGGGATCGGGCCCTCTGGCGCATGAGCGACGAGGAGTGGCGGGACGTCCTGGATACGAACCTCTCCGGTGCCTTCTACTTCCTTCGTGCCGTGGCCCCCTACTTCCGCGCCCAGGAGTACGGGAAGGTGGTGAATATCTCATCCATCCACGCCCTCAAGAGCGAGTTCGGGCTGGCGAACTACTCGGCTTCCAAGGGCGGCCTCCTCTCCCTTACCCGGAGCGCCGCCGTGGAGCTGGGACCTTCCAACGTCAATGTGAACGCGGTGGCGCCGGGATACATCCGGACGACGCGGCTCACGGATCGGGTCCCACCGGAGATCATGGATCGGGCTCGGGAAGGGAGTGCGCTGGGACGCCTGGGCGACCCCCAGGATGTGGCCGGCGCCGTCCTCTTCCTCTGCTCCGAGGTGGCCCGGCATATCACCGGGGTCATCCTGCCGGTGGATGGGGGCCACCTGGCCTGATGGCTGGGCGGACCCGGAGGGCGATGCTTCTCGCGGTGGCCCTGGCCACCGGGGTCGTGGCCGCCGGGTGCGGTGAGGACCCGCCGGACTCGGAGGCCGTCCTCACCGAGGCGCTGCAAGAGCTGGTGCGGGGACCGTCCCCGGAGGAAGAGGCCCGGGGTGTGACGTCCTTCTTCTCGCCTGCCACCGCCCACATCGTGCGTTCGGTGTCGGTGGAAGGGTCGCTGGCGCAGGTGGACTTTCGGGACTTCCGTGCGCTGATCCCCAATGCCTCGTCGTCGGCCGGGAGCGAGGCCTTCCTCCAGGATCTCAACGAGACCGTCTTCGGTGCCGCCCCGATCGACGAGGTGGCCTACACCCTGGAGGGGGACTGCGAGACGTTCTGGAACTTCCTGCAGCGCGGCTGCCAGCGGGTCCACCGCGGGAACGACGACGGATCCGTCCGGTACTCTCCACGGGACTAACCCAACATCACCGACTATCCACGGAGCACCGATGGCCAACCGTACCGCGCACTTCACCACGAATCACGGCGACTTCCAGGTGGAGTTGTTCGACGACCGGGCACCCGAGACCGCCGGCAACTTCGCCAAGCTCGCCGGCGACGGGTTCTACGATGATCTGGTCTTCCACCGGGTCATCGCCGACTTCATGATCCAGGGCGGGTGTCCGGAGGGGTCGGGTCGGGGCGGCCCGGGCTACACCATCGATGACGAGTTCCACCCCGAACTCCGCCACGACCAGGAGGGAATCCTCTCCATGGCCAACGCCGGTCCCAACACCGGGGGCTCGCAGTTCTTCATCACCCTGGTGCCCACGCCCTGGCTCGACGACAAGCACGCCGTCTTCGGAAGGGTCACCGAGGGCATGGACGTGGTCCACCAGATCGGCAAGGTGAAGACGGGACGGGGCGACCGTCCGAAGCAGGATGTCCGCATCGAGTCCGTGCGGATCGAGGGGGGGGACGAGTGAGCCGGGAGGGCCTCGGCGACGCTCGGTCGCAGGGGGAGGACGCTTCCTCCCAGGGCCGGGCGAAGGTGGTCCGGAGTGAGTCGGAGTGGAAGGAACGCCTCACCCCCGAGCAGTACCGGATCACCCGGAAGGCCGGGACGGAGCGTGCCTTCACCGGTGAATACTGGAATACCAAGACCCCGGGTACCTACAGCTGCGCCTGCTGCGGCGCACCCCTCTTCTCGTCCCGGACCAAGTTCGATTCGGGTACCGGGTGGCCCTCCTTCTGGAACGCGGTGGCGTCGGAGGCGGTGGAGGAACGGGAAGATCGTTCGCTCTTCATGCGCCGAACCGAGGTGCTCTGCGCCACCTGCGACGCCCACCTGGGACATGTCTTCCCCGATGGCCCGCGCCCCACCGGGCGCCGCTACTGCATCAATTCGGCGTCGCTCAAGCTCGAGCCCGAGGGGGAGGAGGGTGGGTAATCTCCCGCGGCGGAGCGGAGCCCTTCTGGCACTCATGGGCCTCCTGGTTCTGGCGGCGTGTGGGGTTCGGAACGCCCCGCCGCCGCCGGAGCCGGGGTGGGAGCGGGGTGGGGTTCCGGATCTTCGGGGGACCACGGTTCTCCTTCTTCCGGTACAAGCTTCATGGGTCGGTGACCGAGGTGCCGTGGACGGCGAACTCCGGTACGCCCTCGAGTCCAGGGGACCGGCGGTGCGCTGGCTGGGCGGCCGGGAGCTGGAGGTGCTGGCCCGGCAGGCGGGACGCCTGGGGGCGGATGTCCATGCACTTCCCGTCTCCATCTTCGAAGTGGGTGAGGTGGAGCGGGTGGGAGATCCGCTCTTCGGAGCCGTCTATCGGCTGGGCGCCATTGCCGATGCCCGCTATGCGCTGCTGCCGGTTGCCGCCCGGACCACGGAGGGGGAGGAGGATCCCGGTCAAGTCCGGGCCAATCTGAACCTGGCCCTTCTCGACACCCGGTCGGGCCGGGTCCTCTGGCAGGGGATCCTGGAAGGCACGCCTGGGGCCCAGGGCTCCCCGGCGCCGCTGGCCTCCCTGGCGGAGCGGGTGGCGGGGCGGCTGCTTCCCTGAGTTCTGGGTGCTGAGCCGAGGTTTTCGGTTGCCGATATCGGGCCCTTCGCCCCTTGCCCGCCCCGGGTCCCCTCTGCGACCCTTGGCCCCCTCCGCGTCCGGCGCGGGTATGGAGGAGCGACTCGCGTCCTGTCCTTGCCTCCGGCCCAGCTCAAATCCTTGCCTCCGGCCCAGCTCAAATCCTTGCCTCCGGCCCAGCTCAAACCATGAAGCCCAGTAGCCCCCGATTCGCTCGTCGCCAGCCCGTCGGGCTCCAGTCCATCGTCCTTCTGCTCGTATCGGCGTCGGCCCTTCTCCTGCTCGGCTGTGAGCGCGAGGACGTGGAGCATCCCGTGCCGGCGGCCTCGACCATCGCGGAGTACTACGTGTGGGAGGGGGGAGTGTCGGCCCAGATCAGCGGAAACGTGGCCCAGGTGAGTGTCACCGTGGAGCCGGATCAGTACCGGCGAGGGGGGGACCTGTGGGCCAAGGCCTTCCCCTACCTCTTCCTGTTCTCGCCGGGCACGCGCGACGCCCTGTCCGATCATCCGGGTCTGGGAGGGGTGCGCATCGTGGCTCGCCACCCCAACGGCGACGCCATCTCCCAGGCGCTTCTCAGCCGCGGGACGCTGACCCCGGTGACGTGGAATCGGGCCCTCCGCATTGCCCGGGACGCCCGCCAGGAGGGAACGGAGCGCCCGGGTCGGGTACAGGACCTGGTTCGGTGGGGTGAGGATCACACCGATTTCGAGTATAATCCGAGCTACATTCGCAATCCCTGACCCCACTCGAAGAGACGACATGGCCAAGACGATCACGGTGATCCCGGGCGACGGAATCGGACCCGAGGTGACAGAAGCGACAAGGACCGTTCTGGATGCGGCGGGTGCCGATGTGGAGTGGGAAGAGCAGGTGGCGGGGCTCGCCGGGCTCGATCGACTCAAGAGCCCGCTTCCGGACGTGACGCTGGATTCCATCCGTCGCAACGGTGTCTGTCTGAAGGGGCCCCTCACCACGCCCATGGGTACGGGCTTCCGCTCCATCAATGTGGCGATCCGGAAGACCTTCGACCTGTACGCCAACGTCCGTCCCGCCCTCTCCATGGTCCCCGGCGGTCGGTACGAGGACATCGATCTGGTCCTGATCCGCGAAAACACCGAGGGGCTCTACGTGGGTGTGGAGCACTACATCGGCCTCGAGGGCGACCCGCGGGCGGCGGCGGAGTCCGTGATGATCATCACGCGGCACGGATCCGAACGCATCGTCCGCTACGCCTTCGAATACGCCCGGGACCATGGCCGGAAGAAGGTGACCCTGGCCCACAAGGCCAACATCCTCAAGTACACCCAGGGGCTGTTCCTGGATGTGGGCCGCGAGGTGGCCAAGGAGTTCGAGGGCCAGGTGGCCTTCGAGGATCGGATCATCGACGCCACGGCCATGCAGCTCGTGGTGGATCCGTACTCCTTCGATGTTCTGGTCATGGAGAACATGTTCGGGGATATCCTGTCGGATCTCATGGCCGGCCTCGTCGGCGGGCTCGGACTGGCGCCGGCAGCCAACATCGGAAAGGATGCCGCCATGTTCGAGGCGGTCCACGGCTCGGCCCCGGACATCGCCGGGCTCGGGGTTGCGAATCCGAGTTCCCTGATCCTGTCCGGAGCCATGATGATGGAGCACGTCGGGCAGGCGCCGGTAGCCAGCCGTGTCCGGGAAGCGCTGGGGCGGGTGCTGGAAGATCCGAGTCGACGCACCCGCGATCTCGGAGGGTCCGCCTCCACCTCCGAGTTTACCCGGGCCGTCCTGGACGAACTGGAATAGGGGGCGGGGACCATGGGACAGGACGCGGTCAACTGGCGGGACCGGTTTCCGGGAGAGGTGACCTGCGTCCGCTGTCTGCAGAAGCGGTCCGTGGAAGAGCTGGATCGGCTGCTCTGGTGTGACGAGTGCCAGGCGGCGGCCAAGCGGCGAGCGAGTATCCGCGGATGGCTGGCCGGCGCTGCCCTCGCTGTGGTACTGGCCCTCTACATCTGGTTGGTGATCCAGCCGGACCTGAGCCTCATCCCCACGGGATGGGCCGCCACCCTGGCGGTGGCCTTCTACCTGGGGGCGCGTGTGGCCCGGGAGCTATTCCTGGGCTGGGAACGACTGGCGAATCGTCGAGCAGTGGAGGCCAGGCCTCCTTCGCTGGACACTGACTCGGGCCGGGAGCCCGGGGATGGCCGTCAAGGGCGGCGGCCGCGCCGCCGGGATTGAACACAACCTTCATCGCTACACCCTTACCCGAGGAAACGACACCCATGGCACCGAAGTTCAAGGGAGTGGATTTCTACGACCTCGATTCGCTCTTCTCCGACGAAGAGCGGATGATCCGGGACACGATCCGCGGGTGGGTCGACGAACGGGTGCTGCCCGTTATCGAGGAGGCGTACATCGGGCGGCACTTCCCCCGGGAGTTGGCCACCGAGATGGGCGAGCTGGGGATGCTGGGCGCGAACCTGCCCGAGGAGTACGGGTGCGCCGGATTGAACAACGTGTCCTACGGGCTCATCATGCAGGAGTTGGAGCGTGGGGACTCGGGGATCCGGTCGTTCGCATCGGTGCAGGGCGCCCTGGTCATGTATCCCATCCACGCATTCGGGAGTGAGGAGCACAAGGAGACATGGCTTCCGGCCCTGGCCTCGGGCGAGAAGATCGGGTGCTTCGGCCTCACGGAGCCCGACTACGGCTCGAACCCCGGCGGCATGATCACCACCGCTCGCCGCTCCGACGCCGGGTGGGTCCTGAACGGCACCAAGATGTGGATCACCAACGGGTCCATGGCCGATGTGGCCATCATCTGGGCCCAGACCGGCGAGATCGGTGACACCAAGGGGATCCGCGGCTTCGTGGTGCCTACCGACACCCCCGGCTTCACGGCCCGGGATCAGAAGGGGAAGCTGTCGCTGCTGGCTTCGGACACCAGCGAGCTGCACCTGGAAGACGTGGAGGTTCCCGAGTCGGCCCTCCTGCCGGAGACCCGAGGACTGAAGGGACCGCTCATGTGTCTGACGCAGGCCCGTTACGGCATCGCCTGGGGGGCCGTGGGCGCCGCCATGGCCTGCTACGTGGAGGCGCTGGAATATGCCGGGGAGCGGGTCATGTTCGACGGCCCCATCGCCGGGAAGCAGATCCAGCAGGGGCGGTTGGCTGACATGGTCACCGGGATCACCCAGGGGCAGCTCATGGCCTATCATCTGGGACGCATGAAGGACGAGGGGACCATGACCCCCCAGCAGGTGTCCATGGCCAAGCGGGCCAACGTTGACATGGCGTGCGAGGTGGCCCGGGAGGCCCGCCGGCTCCTGGGTGGGAACGGGATCCTGGTGGAGTATTCGGCCATGCGCCACATGGCCAACCTGGAGTCGGTCTACACCTATGAGGGCACCCACGACATCCACGGCCTCATCCTGGGCCAGGCCGTGACCGGGCTGGCGGCCTACTGAGGGGGTTGGGATGGCTTCGGAGGGGCCCTCACGAGGCGGGGTGGATGAGAAGCGTCCGCCGGTCAGTGGGCCGGGGACGGAGAGTCGGCCTCCCGGTGAATCCGGGGCCGTGAGTCGACCTTCCGGTGAATCCGGGGCCGTGAGTCGGCCTTCCGATGGGTCGGGGACGGAGCCTCCCCGCCAATATGGGCCGGATGGGGAGCAGGGTGACCGGGCAAGGGGTCCTGAGCGCGGTGGGTTCTGGGACCAGGAGCCCATGGCCACCATCCGGGCCCATCCCCGCCGCTTCGCCTGGGGGCTCCCTGCCGCTTTCGTACTTCCGGTGGTGGCGGGACTCCTCATCGCGGGCAGGAATCTCTCGGCGGCCATTGCCCTGCAGCTCTTCCTTCAGACCGTGGGGCTCCTCTGGCTCTACATCCCCCCCGCTCGCGCCCGCTGGCAGGCCGAGCGGGAGAGGCGGTTGCGTGAGGCTCGAGAACCCTCCGGGGGTTGACGAACCGGCCCGGGCAAGTAGTTTTAACGGCTCCGGAAGTTCAGCGGTGTCCAGGTGTCCGTCAGCCGGGCCATCGCCATCCATCGGAATCAGCGCCGCTAGCTCAATTGGCAGAGCAACTGACTCTTAATCAGTAGGTTCTAGGTTCGATTCCTAGGCGGCGCACTCGATCAGGTGGAACGGTACATGGACCGAGCCCCCATCCATTGGATGGGGGCTCGGTTTTTTTCGTGGATCCTGTCTGGTCGTGGGGCAAGCGGTGGCCGCTGGGGAATTCGGTGGATTCCAAGGGAACAGGGCCAGCCCACCACGATGTCCTGGCGGAGATCCGCATGGGCCCGGTCGCGGTACCTTTTGCTGAACGCAGGCGCACAAATGCGGGAGCGTTCAGCGTTGGTAACCTATACGGTGCCCTTCGCTGAACGCGGCTCTTTCTTCACAGCGTGCGTTCAGCGTTCGGGACCTATACGGTCACCTTTGCTGAACGCACTC
>PWZC01000043.1 GCA_003567615.1 Gemmatimonadota bacterium
CCTCATCGCATCACCAGCCCACCGTCCACCACCAGGTCCTGCCCGGTGATGGCCCGGGCCCAGGGTGAGGCCAGGAGGAGCACTGCGTCAGCGAAGTCCTCGGGGCGAACCACCGACCGCAGGGGCGTACTCTGTCGGATCAGATCGAAGACCTGGTCGGAGGTGGCAGCGCTGGCATCGGTTCGGTCCAGAAGTCCGCCTGAGACCATGTTCACCGTGATCCCCTCCGGCCCCAGCTCCGCCGCCATGTTCCGGACGAAGCCCAGGAGCGCCGCCTTCCCCGTCGTATAGTCGTGGTAGGGCACCACCGGGTGGTGGAAGAGGTTCGTTCCGATGGCCACGAACCGCCCGCCGCCGGCCTCCCGCATCCCGGGCCGGGTGGCCTGAACCAGTGCCAGGGCGGCCCGGACGCTCCCCTCGAGCTGAGCCCGGTAGTGCTCCCAGGTGATGGTCTCGGCCGTGGCTCGCCCGGCAGGATCGAAGCGGTAATCCACAAGGGCATTGCTCACAACGGTGGTGACCGGTGCGCCGAAGTGGGCCCGGCCCGCCTCCACCATCCGCGCCACCGCGTCCGCGTCCCGGACATCGGCCTGGATGGGAAGGGCCCGGTCCCCCAGTTGCGCTGCCAACTTCAGGGCCGCATCCTCGCTCCGGTACCAGTTGAGGACCACACGGGCCCCCTCCCGGACGAAGGCCCTGGAAAGAGCGGCACCGACCCCCCGACTGGCGCCGGATACCAGAACTACCTGTTCGGCCAGGGGAAGCGAGAAGAAGGGAGACGAGGAAGGGGAGAGGGACATGGCGAGCCTCCGGGGCGGAAGGGGCCGGGACTCCGACGGGCGTCGGGTCCCGGACATGGGCGCAATCCTGTCGCGAAGCCGGGAAGCGCCCTGCCTGAGGCGAGTCTCCCGAAGCGCTCCCTTCGCCGGTCCGAACCGGATCAGGTTCCAAGGGTGTGATCTCAGCCCTGCGAGAGGTCCACCGTCCCAGGTGACCCCCCGCCGGGCACCCCCGGCTTCGTGCCAGGGAGTCTACCGCGCCGTGTGGCGGGACTCAAGACCAGTCTTTCCAGCCACCCCATCCTCACCACGACGACCCCCGAACCCCCGAGCATCTTGCCGTGCCCACACCCGAACCCCTGACCCAAGCCGCCGCACCGGTCCGTGAAAAGGAACGGATCGCCATCCTGGACATCCTTCGGGGCTTCGCCATCCTGGGCATCCTGGTGGTCAACATGCGGTGGTTCAACACGCCGGTGGGGATCCTGACCTCGGAGCTCTCGCTCTGGGACCGTCCGGTGGATCAGGTAGTCAAGTTCCTGGTGTATGCGGTCTTCGACGCCAAGTTCTACGTCCTCTTCTCCATGCTCTTCGGGTACGGGTTCTGGCTCTTCATGAACAAGAGCCTGCCTCCGGGGAAGTCGGTGGTCCGCCTCTTCTCGGTCCGCCTCTTCATCCTCCTGCTCATCGGGGCGGCCCATGTGATCTTCCTCTGGCCGGGGGATATCCTGGTCTTCTACGCCCTGGTGGGATTCGTGCTGATCCTGTTCCGCAGCGTCCGCGACCGAACGCTCCTCCGCTGGGCGGTGGGCATCGTGGCGGCTCCGGTCATCCTCCTCACGCTGGTGTTCCTGGGAAGCCTGGATTCCACCTTCGCCGCCGAGATGCAGAAGACGCTGGACGAGCGGGCGGCGGCGATGCGCGACCTGGCGGATCGGGCCCTGGTCATCTACACATCCGGATCATTCGCACAGATCGTGGCCATACGCCTGGAAGAATACCAGGCCATCCTGGAAGGCGTCCTCTTTTTCCAGATCAACATCCTGGCCTACTTCCTGGTTGGGCAGTGGGCGGCGCGAAAGGGAATCCTGGCCGAAGTGGAGGCCCACCTCCCCCTGCTTCGGCGCCTCTTGTTCTGGGGCCTCATCATCGGGATTCCGGTGAACCTCTTCTACGCCTATGTGGCCGTCTTCGGGAATCTGTACGACCTTGGGGGCATGGCGCTGGCAGTGTCGGCCCTCACCATGTTCGGTTCCCCCCTCCTGACCCTGGGCTACGTAGCCGGCTTCATCCTTCTCTACCGTCAAGGTCACCTGAAGAAGCTCGGCCGCGGCCTCGCCGCCGTGGGACGGATGGCCCTCACCAACTACCTGGCCCATAGCGTGGTGGCGGCGCTCCTCTTCCACAGCTACGGGCTGGGGCTCTACGGGGCCATGTCGCCAGGGATCGGCCTCCTCGTGGTGGCCGTCATCTTCGGCCTCCAGATCCCCTTCAGCCTCTGGTGGCTCCAGCGATTCCGCTTCGGACCCGTAGAGTGGCTCTGGCGAACGCTCACCTACCGGAAGCTTCAGCCCCTTCGGCGGGGGTAGCCAGGCAAGGGAAGCTCAGCGACCCAGCATGGAGCGATCCCAGCGAACGAAATACCCGACGCTCACCGCAGCCCCGGCCAGAGACCGCGACGCATCCCACCTCACCCGCCACCCTCCCAGATGCGGGACTCGGGGTAGAAGGCCCGCCAGGCGCCGAGATGGAGTGGGGGAGAACGCTGAAGGCGCTGGGGTTGGGCGCGGGGCCGTGGGAATCTCCTGAGGGCGCGGACCGAGTCACGATCCGGGAACCGTTCCTGCGGTTAGCCACGTGTCGGAGGCCCGGAGGTGCGATCTGGACTTGGATGGTGACGATCCCGACGGGCTCGGCTTCATTCCCCTTGGAGCCGGGAGGTTCCGGTCCTGGCGTTCTCACTCCCTCAGCCCTCGCGGCGTCACCCGGCGCTCCGCTCCGGCCAGCGCCCCGTCCACCAGCACCGCCAGAAGCGCGGCGGGAATGGCCCCGGAGAGGATCATCCAGGGATCGGAAAGGGCGAGCCCGGACACGATGGGGTCGCCCAGCCCGCCGGCTCCGATGAAGGCGGCCAGCGTGGCCGTTCCCACATTGATGACCGCCGCCGTCCTCACCCCCGCCATGATCACCGGGGCGGCCAGGGGGAGGCGGACCTGCCGCAGGATCTGCAGCGGCGTCATCCCCAGCGCCTCGGCCGCATTCACCGCCACCGGATCCGCGTCCCGGACACCGGTATAGGTGTTTCGCAGGATGGGGAAGAGGGAGTAGAGGAAGAGGGCCACCACTGCAGGGAACACCCCGATGCCGAAGAGGGGGATCATGAAGGCCAGGAGGGCGATGCTCGGGAGCGTCTGGATCACACCCCCCCCCCGGATCACGGCTTCAGCTCCGAAGTGGAGGCGCTCCAGGGCCAGAGCCCCGGGAATGGCCAGGACGAGGGCGGCGCCCAGGGACAGACCCACCAGAAGAAGGTGACGAAGGGTTTGACGGAGGGTCTCGTCCCTCCGGTCCCAGAGATAGGCCACGAGGCTCCCGTCCCGACGCCCTCGCAGCTCGCGCATCCCCGTGGTCCCGGACCCGGCGACCGTCTCGTCGGCCACCAGCCCCAGATCCACCAGGGCGCTCCGTGCCACCTGCGCCAGCGACTCCCCCTCCACCTCCAGGCGGCGATTCAACTCCCGCATCCCTTCCTCCTGCATCAGACCGGACAGTTCGGTGAGGACCGCCACCGCTCCCGGCACCTCCTCCTGGAGCCCCACTCCCACCAGCGCGGCCGCCTCATAGGGGGGGAAGAAGCCCCGGTCGTCTTCCAGGACCGCCACCTCGGCGCGAGCGAGGAACCCGTCGGTGGAGTAGGCGTCGATGACATCGACGCGCCCGGTCTGGAGGGCCTCGTACTTCACGGCCTGAAGGAGGGAGCGGGTGTCCCGAAGCTCCAGACCATAGGCCTGGCGAAGGCCGGGGAGGCCGTCGTCCCGTCCCAGGAAATCCGGCGAGAAGCCTCCCACCAGGGCGGGGGCCTCCCGGGCCAGATCCGAGAGGGTGCGGAGGTTCAGTTCAGCGGCCGTCTCGGCGCGCACCGAAATGGCATAGGTGTTCTGGAAGCCCAGCGGTGGAAGCCACCGGATCCCCCACCGGTCCCGGAACTCCCCGTGGACCCGGCGGAACACCTGGCTCGAGCTTCCTGCGGGGTCTTCTCCCAGGATGGCCAGGAGACCCGTGCCGGTATACTCGGGATAGACGTCCACCGCCCCCGACCGCAGCGCCTCGAAGGCCACCTGGGTGGACCCCAGGCCGAGTCGCCGTTCCACCGCGAATCCCCGGGCCTCCAGGAGCTGGGCAAAGATCTCTCCCAGCAGGTAGGATTCACCGAACGGCTTGGACGCCACCACCACCGGGCGCGATTCGGGACGACTCTCCTGCGCCTTGGCCTCATGGAGAGGGGCGAGGAGGGCATGGAGGAAGAGCCCGGCCACGAGTCCGGCCCACATCCACCTCCTCACCCTTCCCCACCTCCCTTCCCCAATCCGGCCAGGGCCAGAAGACGGGCCACATAGGGGGACTCCGGGGCCGCTACCAGGCGCTGCGGCGAGGCGATCTCCTGAATCTGCCCCTCCCGCAAAACCGCCCCCCGGTCGGCCAGCTCCACCGCTTCATGGAGGTCGTGGGTGACCAGAACCGCAGTCACGCCCAGCTCCCGACGAAGATCGCCGAAGGTGGCCCGGAGTTCTGTCCGGGTGATGGCGTCAAGGGCTCCGAAGGGCTCGTCCAGGAGGATGACCCGGGGCCGGGCGGCGATGGCCCGGGCGATGGCGACCCGCTGCCCCTGACCTCCGGAGAGCTGTCGGGGCCAGCGCTCACCGAATTGGTCCGGAGGCAGACCTACCCGCTCCAGCGCGTCCCGAGCTCGCTCCCGGACATCATCCATCCCCAGTAGCCGGGGGACGAGCTGGACATTGCGGAGCACGGTCCAGTGGGGAAGAAGACCGCCTGCCTGCTGCACATAACCGGTCCTGCGCCGGATTCGAACCGGATCCATGGTCCGGGCAGTCTCTCCGTCGAGGAGCACCTCCCCCTGGTCGGGCTCCACCATCCGGTTGAAGAGCCGGAGGAGGGGCGTCTTCCCCGATCCACTCTCGCCCACGAGAGCGACGCATTCGCCGGAGGAGACCTGGAGGGAGACCCCGTCCAGAGCCCGGATCCGGCCGTACTGCTTCACCGCACCTCGCGTCTCCAGGGCGGGAGGTGCGGAGCGATCCGTCACCCCGGAACCAGTGGCTTGGGAAGACGGCTCAAAGCCCACGAGCCGTGTCCCATGCGCAGAAGAAGATGAAGAGGTTCATGAGGAGGAGGACTGCGGCGGGAAGGGTCTCGAAGAAGGAATCACGCACACGGATGCGGGTGATGACACCCAGGACCATGAGGAGGGCGAGGCCGGCCGACGCCGCCAGCATCACGCCGGGCTCGAAGATCCCCACCAGCAACCCGACGGCGCCGAGCACTTCCAGGCTCCCGGTGAGGCGCCGGTATCGACTCAGGCCGAACCGCTCGAATTCCGTCTCCATCCCATCGGAGAACAGACAGAGAAGACCATAGAATAGGAATAGAGATGCCGAAAGAAAAATGGCGGCCCCGTAGGCGAATGCCATCGATTGGACTCCACAGAGCGAATCCCATGGCCCGTGCCTTGCCGAGGGGGTACGTTATCAGTCAATCCGGCTGAGGCGGCGGCCCCTTGAGGGTTTGGCGGCCCGGCCCCCGACGGAGCCCCTGGCCCCTTCACCCTCTCACCTTCAGGCTACCCCCATGTCCTGGCTTTCGATTCCGTCCATCCTGCAGCTCATTGTGGGTCTCGGCCTCCTGAACGTCTGGCTGCTCCGGCCCAAGTCGACGACGGGATACCGCGGCGGCGAGGCTCGGTCCCTGCGGGAGGAATTCGAGGTGTACGGACTGCCCGGCTTCGCCTTCTATGTGGTGGGGGGCCTCAAGATCGTGGCCGGGGTCGTCCTCATCGCCGGAATCTGGGCTCCTCTCCCGGTCCGACTCGCCGCCGGTGTCGTGGCGGCACTCATGGTGGGGGCACTGGTCATGCACGTGAAGGTGGGCGACCCGGCGAAGAAGTCCGTACCGGCGGCCCTCATGCTCCTCCTCAGTGCCGCCATCGTGTTTCTGCACTGATTTCTGCGCGCCGGCAGGATCTACGAAGTCCGGTGCGGCCCGGGCCGCACCAGCGCCGACAGGAGCAGCACCACCCCGAGCCCTCCCACCGCCGCCCCCAAACCTCCCACCTGCCCCGGCAGGATGGAGAAGAGGAAGAGGTAGTCCTGGGCGGCGGCCCATCCCACGCCCAGAAGGAGCACCGCGCCGACACCTCCGGTGACCAGCCGGGGCACATGGGGCGAGCGGTGCCGCCGAAGGATCACCCGCAGTCCCTGCGCAACGGCCGCCAGGCCCAGCAGGATGGTAAGGGCCCACGCCAGCGGTGAGGCCCGGGTGACGATGGCCATCCCCACCGGCTCCACCCCGAGATCCTCCGACCAGGCCCGGAGTATGTGGCCGAAGAGGGGCCAGGCCCGCTGGCTGTTGGCCAGGATCACCACTCCATCCCCGGACTCGGGGACCAGGTGGATGTGGGTCATCCACCCGTGGCCCTGCCCGCCGTGCCAGACAGCCCGGCGTCCATCGGAGAGGGGTTCGGTGAAGTGACCGAGGGAATACCCCTCGGCGACGAAGCGGAAGATGCCCTCCACCTCACCCTGAGGGCGGTGAAGGTCGGCCTGGGCCTCGGGCGTGAGGAGCGAGGGCTCGGGACCAAAGGGAAGGTCCATACTCGCTGCGGCGAAGCGGACCATGTCGTCCAGTGAGGCCAGGAGACCGCCGGAGGCCCGCCCCGGATAGACGTGCCGCGCCACCGGATCTCCCTTCAGGTCGTGGCCTACCGGCATACGAGGCACCAACTCCCGAGTCCACTCGAAGGTTGCCGTGTCCATCCCCAGGGGCCGGAGCACCGCGTCCGCCATCCAGCGGCTGAACGACTGGCCGGTCACATCCTCCACCAGCACCTCCAGGAGGTTGAACCCGACATTGGAGTACTCGAACCGCTCCCCCGGCGAGGCCACCATCTCCAGATCCCGGGAAATGGACTCGCGAAGGGGCCGGACCGGACCGGCCGGGGGAAAGCGGTCGGTGAAGTCTCCGATGGCGAGCCCGCCGGTCTGGCTGAGGAGGTGTCGGACCGTCACCTCCCCCCAACCGGGAGGGGGCGACCAGGAGTGAAGGTGATCCGACACCGGGTCGTCCAGCCCCACCCGTCCTTCCTCCACCAGCCTCATGACGCCCCAGGCCGTGACCGGCTTGGAGATGGACTCGATGCGAAAGACCGCCTCCCGGGTCATGGGCCGACCCCGTGCCGGATCGGCAAAGCCGAAGGAGGCGGCCCAGGCCTCCTCACCGTCTCGGAGCACCACGACGTTCACCCCTGTCACCCCGTGGCGGGTCATCACCGCCGGGATCAGCCCCTCCAGCTCGGAGCCCAGCGGGTCGGGGCCAGTAGACCCTGGTGCGTCC
>PWZC01000123.1 GCA_003567615.1 Gemmatimonadota bacterium
AAGCGGCAGCTTCCCAGGCTCCGGGTCATGCGACGCGAGATGCGGAGCTCCAGATCCCCGGGCACCAGATCGTCCCAGAACGCGCCGCACCGGATCCGGGTCAGGAGGGTCTCGAGGCGTCGCCGTTCACCCGGCGTCCCCTCACAGCGCAGGGAGCGCCGCGGACGCCGCCGCCCGCTCTGCGCCCGGGCCTTCTTCAGGTCATCGTCCACCAGGCTCCGGAGACGGTGCAGGCTCTTCGGATCTCCCTCCAGCGCCGGGGCCACCTGGGCCCACGCCTCTTCTCCGGCACGCACCACCACCTGGGCCAGGTTCAGGACCCGGCTCCCGCCCTTCCGTCGTCCCAGCGAGGCAAGGCGGCGCACATTGGGGCGGGCGGCCACCCCATGCACCGGAGGAAGGCGGGTACGGGTGCGGTGGTACACATCCAGGATGCGCGACGCCTCGCCGGGATCGAGCCCTCTACCCCCTCCCATCCTACCTCCCCTCCTGGGCTTCGCTGTACGCCTCGGCCTGGAGCCGACCCCGGGCCTCGTCCACGCCCAGCCCCACGGCGATGGCGGCGGCGAAGAGGACGGCGCAGAAGAGGATGGCCGACTGGAGGCCGAACCAGCTCTGGAGCACCCCGAGCCCCAGCACCCCGAAGACGGCGGCCAGCTTGGCGGCCAACCCCCAGAATCCGAAGAACTCCGCCGCCTTCTCCTGGGGCGAGAGAATGGCCACCAGGGCCCGCCCCGCCGACTGGCTCGATCCCAGGCTCAGTCCCGCCAGGCACCCGGCAAAGAGGAAGACGTGCTGCGCCTCCCAGCTCACGCCCAGGAGCGCATCCGCCGCCCGGGCCAGCTGCGGCGTGCTCCAGATGGCCACGATGGCCAGGATCCAGAGGACCAGGGTGACGATGTAGGTTCGCCGGGCCCCAACCCGGTCCTGGATAGCGCCGAATCCAAGGGCGCCTGCCGCCGCCGTGATCTGGACCACCACGAACATGATCTGCCGGATCCCCTCGTCCCACCCGATCACCTGGGCGCCGTAGATGAAGGCGAAGGTGATGACGATGTAGATCCCGGCCATGGTGAAGAAGATGGAGACCAGGAGGACGGCCAGGTCCCGGAACCGGGCCAGCTCCAGGCCGGTGCGCCGCAGCCGCTCCCATCCCACGGATATGTAGCCCCGCCCCGGTGGGAGGGGCTGCCGGGCGCCCCGCTCCTTCAGCCAGATGAAGGTGGGGAGCGCCGCCAGCAGGAAGAATCCGGCGGCAAAGGGGCCCACCCACCGGATCCGCTGGAAGTTCTCTTCACTCACTTCCCCCAGGAAGACCAGGACGAATCCCGCCGACACGAGCCCCCCCACGTATCCGAGGCCCCAGCCGAAGCCGGAGATCTTGCCCAGCTTCTCGGGCGGGCCCAGCGAGGGAAGGAAGCTGGCGATGAACGATTCCCCCACGGCGTAGGCGAAGTTGGAGATCACCAGAAGGAGGACCCCCAGCACCACGTAGCCCGGCGCCACGAACCAGAGGCACGCGGTGGCCACCACCGTCAGGAGGTAGCTGGCGAAGAGGAACCGCTTCCGGGACGCGCTGAAGTCCATGATGGCCCCGAGAAGAGGGGCGGTGAGGACCACCATCAGGTACGAGGTGGAGAGCCCCAGACTCCAGAGCAGGTTGCCCAGGCGGAAGTCGTCGCCCCGGTCGCCGACGATGACCCGGGTGAAGAGGTCCCCGAAGACCACCGTGATGATCAGTAGGGTGTAGGCCTGGTTCGCAAAGTCGAACATGGCCCACCCGAAGATCTCCCGCTTGGGCGCCAGCTTCCGGGGCATGGGGCGAGGTGCCGCCGCGGCCTCGAAGGCGGGACGGCCCGGAGGGCCGGCAGGTCGGTTCGGGTCCGGCGTGGGTGGCGACATGGCGAGGACGATGGCCCGCCAGGCGCGTCCACGCCAGGGGTCCGTGGTGCGGATGCGGCGAAAGGCCCCTACATTGCCTTCCATGAACAGATTCCCGCTTTGCCGACTCCTGCCGCTCCTCGTCCTCGCACCGGTCCTGGCCGCCTGCGGAGACGGGGGTCCCGTCCCCGAACCGGTGGACACCGCCTCGGCCGTGGAGGGGTCCCGAGCCGTTCCGGCCCCCGAGCTGCCCCGACCCGGAATGGTCGACGACGCCCATCCCATCGCGCCGGAGCAGGAGGCCTTCTGGGCCGCCATCGTGGAGCGGTGTGGAGAGGCGTACCCCGGGGAGGTGGTGGATCACACGCCCTACTACACCAGCGCCGCCGCCTACGACGAGGTGGTGGCCCACATCATCGAGTGCTCCGACGAGCGCATCCACATGGCCCTGCACATGGACGATGACCGCTCCCGCAACTGGATCCTGACCCGGGATCGGGGCACCCTCCTCCTGAAGCACGACCACCGGAACCAGGACGGGACCGAAGAGGAGATCACCCAGTACGGGGGGCACGCTCCCTCGCCGGGTCTGGCGCACCGCCAGATCTTCCCCGCCGACGAACACACGGCCGAGATCCTCCCCGACCGGTGGGACAACTTCTGGTTCATGGACTTCATGGACGAGGAGACCTTCGCGTACGGCGTCCACTGGCCCGAGCAGGGGCATTCGATCCGGATCCACTTCGACCTCACCTCGCCCATGGAGCCACCGCCGGCCCCCTGGGGTTACTGAGGTCAGGCGCTTCGACCCGCCGCCTGCCCCCTTCGATACTCCCGGAAGAGAGCCTGCCAGCAGGCTTGCCACGACGCCTCGAGCCACCGGTCCCGCCCCAGGGCCTCCACCGCCGTGCGTCGGATGCGTCCCAGGTGGCGGATGGCCCACCCGCCGGGACGTCGCTTGCGCGCCCCCTCGAAATCCACCAGCCACACCCGGTCCCCGTCCACCAGAACGTGGCCGGCCGAGAAGTCGGGGTGCCACACCCCGGCCTGGTGAAAGCGCAGAAGTGTGCTACCCACCGCGCTCCAGCTCCGTGGATTGGGACGGTTCTCCCGGAGGAGGTGCAGGAGGGACTGCCCCGGCACCCGGCCGGTGAGGACTTCGCCCCGATAGAAGGCACCCTCGCGGTGGACGGCGGCCCCCACCGGGGTCGGGACCGGAAGCCCCTCTTCCCGCATCCAGGCCAGAAGGCGGAGTTCCTTCATGGGACCGGTGCGTTCGAGCCCTCGCCACGGACGCCGTCGGCCCAGGAACCGCGACAGCATTCCCCGCTCACCGTGCCGGCGGAGCACCCACGTCTCGCCCTTGCGCCCCGCGTCCACGGCCCAGGCGGTCTCCCCGACCCGTCCGGGGAGGGGTTTCACCTGCGCCTCCCGCTCCCGCCAGGCGTCGACCCGGAAGAGGTCCGGGTCCGGACTCCGGATCCGACGCGCATCCACCAGGAGGTGGGTATCGCCCACCTCGAGCCCACGGAACCGGGACTCTCCCGCGCTCAAAGTCCCCGAACCCGAAGGCGCTCGCCGGACGCCGCAACCGACGGCACCGTGGGAAAGCGAAGGGTGGGGTCACCGGCCCGGGCCACCACAGGAATGAGCCCCACCTCGGCCAGCTCCTCCACCTCGGCGCCTCCCAGCATGAGCTCGGCCGGTGGAACCAGCGCCGAGCCCCCGGCCCCCCGATGCAGGATGGGCGAAAGGCCGTCGACGCCGGTGGGCACCGGTCGAGGCAGGTCGCTGTGGCGGGCCCGGAAGGTCCGGCCCAGGAGGAGGAGGGCGGCCAGACCCGGGTGGCCCCAGAGGAGCATCCCCGGATCGGGTCCCTCGCCGGGCTCCAGCTCTTCGAAGTCCAGTCGTTCGCAGGGGTTCTCCTCGGCACCGTAGGGGGCTCGCAGGAGGAAGCGGGGCAGGAGCAGCCCCATCCACCCGGCGCCAGGATGACTGCGAAGGGCCTCCCAGCGCGCCAGGAGCTCCGGATCCTCCGCCACCGCGAGCAGGCCCGGAGTCACCTCCGCCAGGAACGCCGTCTCCCGCTCACGGCCGACGCCCGCCATCCCGGCCAGCGCCTCCAGATCCGGCGCCGTGGCTCCGAAGGCGTCGTGGACCAGCACCGCCGACCACGCAGCGTCCAGCCCCGCCACTGAGCGGGCCCGGTCCAGGAAGGTGCCCAGCTCGCCACCCCTGGCCATGGCCTTGGCCCTGCTCCCGGGAAGATGGGCGACCCAGATCTTGAGGTCCGGACCCGTATCCAGCCGCCGGACCAGGAACTCGAGGCCTCGCCAGACGCCTTCCACCGCCTGGAAACGGCTGTGGTGGAGGATGGCCCGCAGGTGGTTCACCCGCATCCGGTCCAGCATCTCCCGTCGATCCATCTCCCGCTGACCGGGCTCGGCGACCTGGTGCGGGAGGGTAATTCGCCGGAGGAAGTCGGCCATGTCGCCGGGGGTGCCGGACGGGGTCGGGACCGGACGGGCGATGCCATTGCCCGAATCGGGTCCCGGCGTCTGCGCCAGGACCTGGTCCAGGAGCCCACCACCGGCCTCGGCTCGTGCGCCTCCCCTTCCCTCGCTCTCGCCCTCGTCCTCGCCTCCCCTTCCCTCGCGCTGGCCCTCGGCCACCAGCCTCTCCAACGCGTGGAAGAGGGGAAGTCGGGCCAGGAGGGCGTCGGGGTGAAGGTCGTCCAGCGAGCGAAGGGGGATGTCGAGCGCCGGAAGGTCCGGACCCGGGGTGAGTCCGATCCTGGGGCCCACGGAGGCCAGTACCTCTTCCAGATCGTCCCGGTCCACCATGAAGGGGCCCGTTCCACCCCGTCCGCCGGTCTCATCCGTCCGGCCCTCCGAGGTGGCGGCGTCCGCCTCGGCCGAGGACGCGAGTCCCAGATCGGCCAGGATGAGGGCATGGAAGGAGGGAGAAGGCAGTTCGGTGGGAGGGGGCGGAGGCGTCATGGACCGTTTCCGGAGAGGGAGGCGAAGGGGGAAGGCACCGGGTTTCCGCTCACAATAGGCCCCGAGGGCCCCGTGTGCGAGTCCGGTCCCGACGGAACCGGGTTACGGGGCATCCGGTACGAAAAAGGGATAGGCCGCGGCTACGGAAGAAGCTTTCCGGACGCGGCCACCGACACCGTGCACCGGCCGGTCGGACCGCGGTCCGATGCGGAACCGGAGCACTCCGGACAATTCGACGACGGAGGATGGATGATTGCACGTTATATGGGGAGCGCTGCGCTCCCGGGACTTCTGGTCCTCGCTCTGACCGTGCCGGCCGGCACCCCCCAGCTCAATGCGCAGCAGGTGGTCCATGAGCGGGTGGGCACCGAGTATCAGCCCCTCACCATTACCCGGGTCGCCGGGGATCTGGTGCAGCCGTGGGCCATCGCCTTCCTCCCCGGCGGTGATCTTCTGGTGACGGAGCGGCCCGGCCGGATCCAGCGCATCTCCGGCGGTGTGGCCACCGAGGTGACAGGCGCTCCCGAGGTGGTGGCGATGAATCAGGGCGGAATGCTGGACCTGGTTCCCCACCCCGAGCACGAGTCCAATGGGTGGATCTACCTGACCTACTCCAAGGGCGATCCGGAGGAGGGCACCGTTCCGGCTCTGGCCCGGGCCCGGCTTGAAGGGAACGCCCTGGTGGACTTCGAAGAGCTCTTCCAGTCCAACAGCGAGACCTCACCGGGCCGCCACTACGGCAGTCGGATCCTCTTCCTTCCCGACGGCACCCTTCTCATGTCCATCGGGGATCGGGGGGCCGAACCGGCCCGGGCCCAGGACACCCGGGACCACTCCGGGAGCCTGGTGCGGTTGAACGACGATGGGAGCATTCCCGACAACAACCCCTTCGTGGGGAATCCGGACTACGCCCCCGAGATCTACTCGTACGGCCACCGGAACATACAGGGGATCGTGCGGCACCCGGTGACCGGTGACGTCTGGGTGACGGACCACGGCCCCCGGGGTGGGGACCAACTGGCCCTCATCCTCCCCGGCCGCAACCACGGTTGGCCGGATGTGGGACTCGGTCAGGACTACCGCACCCAGGAGCCCTTCGGTGACGCCCGGCGGGCCGAAGGAATCGTGGAGCCGGTCTTCGAATTCCTTCCCACCCTGGCGCCTTCGGGGCTGGCGGTGGTGGAGTCCGGCGTCTTCAGTGAGATGTGGGACGGCAACCTGCTGGCGGGGGGACTCCGGTCCGAGCGCATCATCCGTCTGGTGATCCGCGATCAGGAGGTGGTGCACGCCGAAGCCATCGTGGACGGGCACCTGGGGCGGATCCGCGATGTTCGGGTCGGTCCCGACGGCGCCATCTACGTAGCCACCGGGGAGAACGAGGGCGGCATCTACCGCATCGAACCCGCCGGCTGAGGGAGGGGGCCCCCGCCCGAGAGCGGCCCCCACCCGAGAGCGGCCCCCACCCGGGGGAACTACGGGCCGGGGGTCGCCGCTGCCGCCAACTGCTCCAGGAGCGCCTGTCCCGCCGCCGTCCACTGGGGGCGCTCCCGTTCCTCTGCCACCCGGTGGGCCGTCAGGAAGACGAGCTGGGTGACGCGGGCCGCCTTGTCCTCATCGGTGCGCTCGGGCGTGTCCGACGGCAAGTGGTAGTCGTCGTGAAGCCAGGTGGTGATGAAGAGCGCCGGGATCCCCTCCTGCACGAAGGGGAAGTGGTCGCTCCGGAGAAAGGCCTGCTCCTCCGGATCGGGATCCGGAGCCACCGCGAGCCCGAGTTCGGGGTGGCTCCGGGCCACCTCATGGATGACGGATCCCAGCGTCGAATACTCCTCCCCGATGGCGTGGACCGTGTCGGGAGCATTCCGCGACACCATGTCCATGTTGATCACGGCAGCCACCCGGTCCAGCTCCACCGTCGGGTTCTGGGCAAACCAGTTCGCTCCCAGAAGGCCCTTCTCCTCGCCGCTCACCGCCAGGAAGAGGATGGAACGGGCCGGGGCCTCCGGGAGGGCGGTCATGGCGCGAGCCACCTCCATGAGGGCGGCGGTGCCTGACGCATTGTCGTCGGCGCCGCTGTAGATGGAGTCACCCGTCTCGTCGGCGGGGCCGACCCCCACGTGGTCGAAGTGGGCCAGGATCACGACATACTCGGAGGCCAGGGCCGGGTCGGATCCCGGGAGTACGCCCACCACGTTGGGAACGTCGTGTGTCTCCGGGTCGAAGGCATACCGGAAGGAGACGGTCATCCCCTCCAGGACCCGGCTTCCGGAGGCCCCGGCCTCGACCCCGCCCCGGGCGATGAGCTCCTGCCCCACGTCGTGCCGAAGCCCGATGATGGGAATGGGCATCTGACCTGCCGCCCCCCCCTCCAGCGCCCCCGCCAGTTGGAAGATGGTGGAGGCGTCCGCCTCCTCGTCCATGAGGAGGACCACACCGGCTGCCCCGGCCTGCATGGCCGCCTGGATGGCCAGCCCGAAGTCGGGTCCCAGCCC
>PWZC01000285.1 GCA_003567615.1 Gemmatimonadota bacterium
CCGCCCCGAGCGTGGGCGTCGGCCAGGAGGTGGCCGCAGAGGTCGGCGTAGGCGATGAGGCCCCGAGCGTCGAGGGCCCCCAGCTCCACCTTCCCCTTCATGTTCCGGAACTGGCGCACGTAGAAGTCCCGCTCCACCCCGTCCGGGCCCACGGCGGTGAGCCATCCCAGGAAAATGTCGCTCACCGTCTGCATGGCGCGCTGCCCCTCCACCACCCGGCGGCCGTGGGGACGGGGAGAGGGAGAGGGCATGTAGGGCTCCAGCACCGACCGCCCCGCTTCCTTGAGCTGCAGGACCAGGGGGTCGTCTTCATCCCGGCCGTGGAGGAGGATCACGTAGCAGCGGGTGCCTACGCTGCCCACCCCCACTACGCGCCGCGCCACATCCACGACCTGGAAGCGGGCCAGGAGGCGCTGGCGATGGGGAGGGAGGGTCTCGGCGTAGGCCTCCATGTACCGGCTGGCCAGGTCGAAGCGGTTGCGAGGAAGGCAGTCCCGGGAGAGGACCGGCGGGTCTTCCCTCATCTGGAGGCGTCCGTCCACCTCCTCGGTGAGGCGTTGGGCGGCCCGCTTGCTAGTGCGGCGGCGGGCCCCGGCGAAGATCTCTTCCGTGCTGGAGAGGAGCTCACTACCCAGGTCGCCATCGTCCACCCGCTCGCCCAGCACCGACAGGACGTCGTGTTCGTCGATCCCGGCATACCAGACGTCCAGGACATCGGCCTCGCTGTGCTCCCGCATGCTGGAGCGGTAGCGGGTGAGGCATCGGTGGACGGCGTCGTCGGCCGTGGCCTCGTCGAACCCCCGATCCCTCGCCGCCACCACGAAGGAGGTGGCAAGCCGCTTCAGGTCCCACTCGAAGGGACCCTGTGCCGTTTCGTCGAAGTCGGTGATATCGAAGACCAACCGCCGCTCGGGTGTGGCGAAGGTCTCGATGTTCAGGAGGTGGGCGTCGCCGCAGAGCTGCGTGGTGATGGGGGTCGTGGGGGTGCGGGACAGATCGGAGGCCATGACCGCTGCGGCCCCCCGCAGGAAGGTGAAGGGGGAGGCGGACATGCGGGCGTAGCGGAGCCCCAGCAGGTCCGGGTCCCTGGACTTGTCCTGCTCCGCCAGAATTTCCAGCGGGTCGGGCCGATGGCTGTCGCGTGGGGTGGGGCAGGTGGCGTGGGAGCGGCGCCGGGCCATACGGCGGGCTCGACGGCCGCGGCGAGTGAGTTCGTCTCGGGTGGGTCGTGGCATGGAGTCGAGGCCTCGGTTCGGTTTGAAGGACCCCTTAAGCTATGGGATGGCGGTGGAGGGATGGAATGCCGGTGCCAGGGCGAAAATGCGAATCTGGATTCGCATTTTGGGGGGAGTGGGGAGGGGCGAGCGGCAGGCACCGGGCCACCTCCCTTCCGGAAACCCACTCGCCTCACGTCCCCAGGAGGCGGCTCGCCTTCCAGATGAGGAGAAGGGCAGTGGCCGTGAGGACGCCGGTCCCGAGGAGGACCCCTCCCACGGTGAACGCGAACGCGATTCCGCAGAAGGCCAGCGCCACACCCCCACCCAGGACGAGGCCCTGCTGCCTCAGCCGGATGCCCAGGGCGACCCCTCCGGCCATGACGCCGCCCACCACCAGGAGGGCCCACTGCGCATCGCCAAGGCCCACCACCTGCCGTACGGCGGCCCAAAGCGAAAGGGCGAAGGCCCCCACCGCCAGGGCCACGGAAACGGGGTGGGCGCCGCCGGGTTGGGCGCCGGTGTCTCCCGCATCCACCTTCCCCCCCTGGGCCGTCCGGCCATGGGTCTCACCTGGTTGCTCCCTTCCTCCGTGCGCCTTCCCCCCGCTCAGGATCCGGATCGTCGCGACCACGAGCAGGAGGTGGACGCCGGCGGTCACCCAGGCCCGCGGGTCTCCTCGTCCGAGCCAGGAACTCACCCCGGCGGCGGCGACGATGGCGGCGCACACCACCGCGATGGGTGAGGTGAAGGGGACCCTCCGGAGGCCCCAGAGCAGAGCCAGCGCCGCTGTGAGGCCGGCTCCGGTGAAGGGAAGGGCGGTGGGATCGTCGGCGGCGGCGAGGCCCGCAGCGGAAAGGGGGAGGAGCGCCCCGGTCAGCACAGTCTGCCAGATGGCATCGGGCCACCGGCGACTCTTCCACCTTCCCCACGCACGGATGCCCAGCCCCAGGGCGCCGAGGCCCAGGCCGAGGACGAAGAAGTAGGAGGGATCGGGGTCAGCGCGGGGGCTGAGGACCAGGACGAAGGTCAGGGCCGACGCACCCAGGAGGATGGCCGCCACCCCGTAGAGGACGGAGCCGACGGCACCTTGTGCGTTGCGTGGCGGTGGGCCCTGGCGGTGCGGTGGGCGTGGCGTGGCGGGGCCCCGAGAGGTTGAGGCACCCGGGGCCGGATAGCGGGCCAGGATGCGGGTCGCCTGCTCTTCGGTGAGGAGGCCGGCTCTGACCCAGCCGCCCATCTCAGCGGCGAGGGTGTCCCGATCCAGCGGCTCTGGACGGGTCGGGTCCAGTTGAGGGGACTCGGAGTTGGATATCACCGGCTGAGGCGCGGGGGAGACCGGTCGGGACTCTGTGGGCTGCCGCGCGGGGGAGACCGGTCCGGGCTTCGTCGGCTCACGGGCAGGGACTCCGTCGTCGGGGTGGCGATCAGCCATGGCGATTCCGGGTTGGGGGCGTGGGGCGTGACGTCTCTCCTGCGCTCTACCGTCGAGCGGGTCCCCGCCATGCCAACCACGCAGGCCAAGCGATGAAGAGGCCCTGGATGGGGAGGCGGATCAGGGCCAACCAGCACGGGATGTGGTAAGGCCCATTCACCTCCCGGAGTATCTCGCACTCGGCCCACACGTACCAGTGGAGGGGGAGGTAGGCGACACACATGAGGCTGATGGCCGCCCAGCTCCAACGGCGGAGCGCCGCGATCTGAAGGGTCACGGCGAGGACGAGCTCCACCCCCCCGCTCAGGAAGACGAGTTCGGAGGGGAAGGGGAGGTACGGTGGCATCTGCGCCACCAGAAAATCCTTCGCCCAGAAGTGCGCCGAGCCGGCCCCCACCAGGAGGAGGGTCCAGAAGATCCGGCTGGCGCGCTGGACGCGGCCGCCCTCGGGGCCCAGGAGGCGTCGGGTGAGGGTCATGGATCGGGGTGAGCCAGGGTTCGAGAGCGGTTGGACCTGCGCCGAACGGGTGAACCAGGTCACAACCTCAACCGGGTCGGTCCAGTGAGTCCCGCGAGGCGAATTCTACCCGTCGGCGGGTACGCCGGGCTGCCCCACCCCCGTCAAAGAGCACGGGAACCGACCAGGGTCGCCACCGCCTTCACCGAGGCCAGGTGGATGGCCACCGTGTCCCGGATCTCCCGTCCGTACCCGCCCCCCATGACCACCGCCACCGGGATCCCCCGGGACCGGCACGCCTCTACCACCAGGCGGTCGCGCTCAGCCAGCGCACCGCGGGTCACCGAAAGTCGGCCCAGACGGTCGCCTTCATGGGGGTCCGCGCCGGCGATATAGAAGAGGAGGTCGGGGCGCCCCTCCTCCACTGCGGCCTGGATGGCCCGCTCCACGGCCGGAAGGAAGACCTCGTCGCCGGCACGGTCGGGCAGCGGGAGGTCCAGATCGCTCCGCTCCTTCCGGAAGGGGTAGTTGGCGCCCCCGTGGACGGAGACGGTGAAGACGGAGGGGTCGTCCCGGAAGATGGCGGCGGTGCCGTCCCCCTGATGCACGTCGAGATCGAGGACGGCGATCCTGCGCGCCCGTCCCTCCCGCTGAAGGATCCGCGACGCCACCGCCACGTCGTTGAAGACGCAGAACCCACCCCCCCTTTCAGGAAAGGCGTGGTGGGTTCCTCCGGCCAGGTTGGCTCCCGCGCCGTCGGCCAGCGCCGCCCGGGCCGCCGCTACCGTCGCCCCAACCGAGCGTCGGGAACGCTCCACCATCCCCGGCGACCAGGGAAAGCCGATGGCCCGGGCGGCGCGGTGCTCCAGGGTGCCTGCCAGGACGGCTTCCAGGTATCCCCGGGTGTGGACCAGGAGGAGCTCCTGGTCCCCGGTGGGGTCCGGGACCCTCAAGCGGGCGCCCAAAACGCCCCCGGGGGCGGCCACCGCTTCCCGGAGGAGCCGGTACTTCTCCATGGGGAAGCGGTGGCCCGGAGGGAGGGGGAGGACGAACTCGTCCGTATAGAAGATCTGCACGCCTTCGGCTCCTCCCCTCTCCCTCCGGGCCTACCCAACCTGCCTGGTTTCCCTCAACCCCCTGGCTCCCCTCAGGACGAGGGCGCGGAGGACGCCTCCCAGGGAAGCTCGGCGTCCGTGCGACCGAAGTGGCCGTAGTTGGTGGTGCGACGGTAGATGGGCCTGCGCAGGTCCAGCCGCTCCAGGATGGGGCCGACGCCAAAATCGAAGTCGGCCAGGAAGCGCCGGACCTCTTCCGGGTCTCCGGTGCCGAAGGTTTCCGCCTCCACCGCCAGGGCGTGGGGGTGGCCGATGGCGTAGGCCGAACGCACCTCCACCCGCTGGGCGAGTCCGGCCTGCACCACCTGACGGGCGGCGTAACGGGCGAAGTAGGCACCACTCCGGTCCACCTTCGTCGGATCCTTTCCGCTGAAGGCGCCGCCACCATGGCGCGCGGCCGAGCCATATCCATCCACCACGATCTTCCGGCCGGTGACACCGCAGTCCGCCTCGGGACCCCCGCTGTGGAAGTCGCCGGCGGGATTCACCAGAAGGGGAAGGTCGGTGCGGAACCACGGACCCATCGCCCGGGGAAGGAGGTCGGAGCGGAGGTATTCGGCCAGTGCCGGCACCGACGTGCGAACGCCGTGGTGGGTCGAGACCAGGACGTCCGTCACCTCGACCGGGCGGCCTTCCCCGTCATAGCGAACCCCGACCTGGGACTTGGAGTCGGGCTTCAGATCGATGGGATGCGCGGGGTCTCGCCCATTCGCCTTCCGTTCCTCCGCCAGCATGCGCGTGATGCGGTGCGCCAGGAGGAGGGGAAGGGGCATGAACTCGGGCGTCTCGGCCGTGGCGTATCCGAAGACAATGCCCTGATCCCCCGCGCCGCCCTGGTCCACTCCGCGAGCGATGTCCCGGGACTGGGTCGAGAGGAGCGACTCGACCTGCACGGCATCGGCGTGGAAGGTGATGGAGTCATCGGTATAGCCGATCTCCCGAAGGGCGTCCCGCACCACCTGGTCCACATCCACCTCCGCTCGGGATGCGATCTCGCCTCCCAGGATCACCCGATCCCCCTTGCACAGCACCTCCACGGCGACCCGTGCGTGGGGATCCCCGGTGAGGTGCGCATCCAGGATGGAGTCGGCGATGAAGTCGGCCACCTTGTCCGGGTGACCCTCCGAAACGGATTCGGAATGAAGGATCTGCCCCGTGCCGTAGGGGGCACGAGTGGCAGGGGAGGTGTCCAGTTGGGACGTGGGCATCTACGGCCTCCGGTTCTGGGGCGACATCCACCGAGCGCATACGGGGAGCCGCGCAGTCTGATAACTGGCAGATCTGGGCAGCGTGCGAGTCGCACCCTGATGGAGCACGAAATCACGCCGCGCACAAAATGACAAAAGGGTCCCGAGCGGCCAACCGCTCGGGACCCTCCCAGCGGTTTTAGCCCGTTGTTCACCCGGAGGCAATCGCAACAAATCGCCGGGGCGCCGAAGCGCAGGGCGGAGTCTAGCGGGGGGAGGGGAGAGTGACAAGGGGGCACCGGGCCAGCGCCGAACCCCGACTCACCCCGCACGACCCGCCGGTTCCCCTTCCCACCTGCCGGGCAGCGACTTGTGTGCGGTTCCGAGCAGACCTACCGTGCCTCGACGCCAGGGATTGCCACTCCGTGACAGGGGGAACGGACAGCTCATGATCGAATGGGAACCGGAGGGGGAAGGGAGGCCGGAGTGGGACGAGGGAGGCCGCAGGGAAGGGGGAGCCGGCCAGGAGGGAGACCCCTACCTCGGTGACGACGGCCGCTTCGGCCCACCGTGGGAAGATCCGGGGGCCGGCGAGTGGCTCCAGCGTCTCGGTCAGACGGTTGCGGCGGGTGTGAGGACACCGGAAGAGCTCTTCCGGACCCTAAGGCTCACCGGCGGGTTCTGGCAGCCGCTCTTCTTCTACGCGCTGGTCATGGCGCCGTCCATCGTGGTGGGCAACGCGCTGGAACGGCCCTTCGGCTTCATCACCGGGGCAGCGGACGGCGGATGGGTTCTGGGCCTCCTGGCCCTGCTCCTGTTCCTTCCCGTCGCCATCCCACTGGGCCTCTTCGTGAGCTCGGGCATCACCCATCTGATGCTCCTCATCTTCGGCTGGGCCAACCGGCCCTTCGAAGCCACCTTCCGGGTCAACGCCTACGGCTACGGATCGGTGGCCTGGACCTTTGCCATCCCCTTCTGCGGGTCGTTCATCGGATGGATCTGGGGGGTGCTGCTCGAGGTGGTGGGCGTCTCCCAGGTCCACGGGATCTCGGCGGGGAAGGCCGCCGTGGCCGTCCTCCTCCCCATCGCCGTCCTCATGGGGGCGGCGGCCTGCCTCGCGGCGGTGGCGGGAGTGGCGGTGCTCGGTGCCCTCTTCGCCGCCTGAGGGGTCCCATGCGCATTGAACTGAGGAAGCGGAGAGAGCCGGACGCCGAGACCATTGGCGTGGCCATGGTGATGGTGGGGCTGCCGGCCCTGGCCATCTGGCTCGTGGGGCTGGGGCAGGGACTGCCCGGGAGCCGGGTGCCGGAGTGGCTGGGGGTGCCGTGCATCCTCTGCGGCGGCACCCGCAGCCTGACCTATCTATTGTCCGGAGATCTCCCCGCTGCCTTCGCCATGAACCCCCTCGTGGCGGTGGGAGCGCTGGCGCTCTTGGCGTGGTCGGTCTACGCCGGCGCGGCGGTCCTCTTCTCCCTCCGGCGGGTCCGGGTAGTGCTGGAGGGACTCGTGGAGCTGCGGCTGGCGGTGGCTGCCGTGGTGGTGGTTGGCCTGGCGAACTGGGTGTATTTGTGGGTGATGGGGGTGTGAGGGGGGAGGGGCGATGGGAGTGTGAATGGGAGGCTTGCCTTCCAAGCGATGGGGTTCCGCCCCGGGCCGGGGCGGGGACCTTCACCCGAGCGGGGCGGAGCCTCACCCGGACCCGGGGAGAGCCTCACCCGAGCGAGGCAGACGCTCAGAAAATCGCCGCCAGCGGCTCCACGAGGGCGCGCCATCCGGGTCTCTCTTCCTGGCCGCGGGGGCGCTTTCCAGTGATGAGGGCGACCTGGGTGCCTGCGTCATCGTAGAGCTCGACGGCGGTGACCACCCCGGTGCTGGTGGGCTTTCTCACCACCCAGCTCGAGGTTACCCCCTCTTCCCGGAGATGCAGGTTGAAGCCCGGGTCCAGGACGTTGTACCAGG
>PWZC01000144.1 GCA_003567615.1 Gemmatimonadota bacterium
CCCCAGCTCCACCATGAAGAGCCCCATCCGAAGTTTGGGCTGGAACCAAGTCGACTTGGGCGGCATGAACTCCCCGGCCCGGCACACGGCGAGGAACTGATCCATGGTCACGGGAGCGAGGCTCACGGCGTAGCCGAAGTCCCCTGAGCGCACCTGCTCCTCCAGCCACACCGCGTCGCGATTGCCTCCCACGAAGGTGAGCCGTGGGTCACGTGGGTCTTCGATCCCCAGAACCTCCCGGAAGATCTTCGTCTGCACGATGGCGGCGTCAATGGACCCGGCGGCGCCCAACGGCTCCAACCGCCCGGGAGCGGGGGTGAGGCGGAGCCACCCCTCGCCGTCCAGGAGTCCGATCTCGTTCACGGCCTGCGGACGGTACCCGCGCACGTCGGCCAGGGGCTCGACCTGGAAGAAGCCCTGGAGCGCCTCCACAAGACGGGTCCGGGGGATGGGCTCCACCGCCACGAGTCGATTGTAGGGGGCGAGTCCCATTCGTCCGGCCGGGAAGACAACGGCCGGGAACCCCTGTAGCCCCAGCATGGCCGCCGCGGCGCTCCGGTGGTTCCCGTCGGCCACGTAGGCCTCCGGCTCTTTGGCCAATGCCCCTTTCAGCTCACCGGCGGCCGAGTCGCCTGCAGGAATGATCCAGATGCGGTGGACACCCCCCCTGTCGTCCGTGGCCTGCAGGTCGTGGGGGCGTCGGTCCGCCACCTCCTCCAGAGTGGCGGCGAACGCGCCGGCTCGGTCTTCCACCGCCAGATTCACGGTCCCGATCACGCTTCCCGTGGCCTCCACAAGGCGCGCCCGGCCCCTGGCCTTCTCTTCCCGGATCCCCTCGTTCCGGACGATCCGCCCACCCGTCCGTTCGTCCGTCCGGATCTCCGAGGTGGGCGCCATTCCCCCGAGTCCGATCTGCCGCACGTGCGGGCGTTCCGGATCCACGATCTCGTAGAGGATGAAGACCTGTGAGACCCGGCGGACGAGGGGACTCTCGGCGAGTGCGCGGAACCCCGCGCCCGCCCGCTCCAGGGCCTCCGGAGAGTCCTGCTCCAGAATGGTCTCGGGGCTATCCACCGCGCAGTGGGCCATGGTCACCGTGAGAACGCAGGCGGGCCTTCGACGGATCTCCCGGAAGACCTCCAGATCGTCGAGGTATTCGTCGTAGTTCGGGGCCGAGACCTGTTCGGCCGCCTCCGAGTCCACGGGGACCAGGGCCCGGTGGAGGGGGCCCAGGATGGGGGGCGCGCCCACCGTCACCCCATCTCCGGAAGGCCCGCGAACCCGGCCTCCAGCGCCTCGGGGTCGTAGTCACGGTCGTCCAGCTTGCCGGCGAAGTACTCCGAGTAGGCGGCCATATCGAAGTTCCCGTGCCCGCACAGGTTGAAGAGGATGGTCTCGCCGACCCCTTCCTCCCGGCAGCGAATGGCCTCGTCGATGGCGCCCCTCACGGCGTGGTTGGCTTCCGGTGCCGGGAGGATTCCCTCGGTTCGGGCCAGGAGCACGCCCGCTTCGAAGCAGGGGTTCTGGTGGTACGCCCGGGGCTCGATGACCCCCAGCTCCTGCAGGTGACTCACGATGGGCGCCATCCCATGGTAGCGGAGACCCCCGGCGTGGAAGCCCGGGGGAACGAAGGGGGAGCCCAGGGTGTGCATCCGCATGAGGGGCGTCAGGTGCCCCGTGTCGCCGAAGTCGTAGGCGTACCGCCCCCGGGTGAGGGTGGGGCAGGCGGCGGGCTCTGTGGCCACGATCCTCACGTCCGTCCCCTCCCGGAACTTCTTCCCCAGGAAGGGGAGGACCATCCCGGCGAAGTTGCTCCCGCCTCCGGTGCACCCCACCAGGACGTCCGGGTAGTCGCCGGCCATCTCGAGCTGCTCCAGCGCCTCGAGGCCGATCACCGTCTGGTGCAGGAGCACGTGGTTCAGCACACTTCCCAGGGCGTAGTTGGTGTCGTCATTGATTGCCGCCAGCTCAACCGCCTCGGAGATGGCCATCCCCAGGCTTCCGGTCGTGTTGGGGTCCTGCTCCAGCATCCGCCGCCCGGCCTCCGTCTCCATGCTCGGGCTCGGGATGCATTCCGCTCCGTACGCCTCCATGAGCGCCTTCCGGTAGGGCTTCTGCTCATAGCTCACCCGCACCATGAAGACCTTCACCTCGATGTCGAAAAGGGACCCGGCGAAGGAGAGGGCCGATCCCCACTGGCCGGCTCCGGTCTCCGTGGTGATCCGCTTGATCCCCGCCTCCCGGTTGTAGAAGGCCTGGGCCACCGAGGTGTTTGGCTTGTGGCTCCCGGATGGGCTAACCCCCTCGTACTTGTAGTAGATGCGGGCCGGGGTATCGAGGGCCGCCTCGAGTCGCCGGGCCCGGTAGAGGGGCGATGGGCGCCAGAGTCGGTACACATCCCGCACGGGCTTCGGGATCTCGATCCACCGCTCCTGGCTCACCTCCTGTTCGATGAGGGCCATGGGAAAGAGAGGCGCTAGATCATCGGGCCCGATGGGCTGACCCGTCCCCGGATGGAGCACCGGCGAGAGGGGTTCGGGGAGGTCCGCGGCCACATTGTACCAGGCCTTGGGAATCCGATCTTCCGGCAGGAGGTACTTGAGCGTCTCAGCCATGATCCGTGTCGTCGTCCAGGGTGGGAGGGTCGGGAGTGCCAAGAAGGGCTTCAACCGGGCGGCACCCGGCATGCCCCCCGCAGCATCCCAAGCTCCACTCCCCGGGGCGGTCGGGCAAGATGGGTGGGGTGCCGGAATGACTGCTGATCGGGGGAAGCCTGGACCCGGTGCACCGCCTCCGTCCGGAAGGCGATGCACCGGGCCCGGGCTACAGGGCTCAGCTCAGGGATTCCAGCGGAGGCCCGCGAAGAGCATCCTCCCCTTGCCGGGGAAGCCCACCACCGTGGAGAACTCCGCATCCAGGGCATTCTCCACCCGGAAGGTCAGGTGGAAGGGGGCGTCCGAGGTCCCACCCAGCGGGAGCTGCAGGTCCAGGTCCGCGGTGGTGTAGGACGGAAGGGTGACGCGCTCTGCCGGGAAGGATCGGAAGTCCATGTCCGGACGGTTCCCCACCTGGGTCAGCGTGAGACCGGCCGAGCCCCCCAGGGGGAGGGGGGACCGGAGGCGGGCCGAGACCTGCCGGGCCGGCCGCCGGAGCAGGCGCGGCTCCGTCCCGGCCTCCAGCGCCTCGCCGCCCTCCTGAAGCAGTCGGGCGTTCACCCGGGTGTAGTCCACGCCTACCTCGACGCCTACTTCGGTGCGCCACCGGGCACTCACCTCGGCACCCACGGACCGGGCCCGCGCCTCGTTCCAGTACGAGGGTTCGTCCGCTCCCCGGAAGGCGTACTCGATGAGGTTCCGGAATTCCTGATGGAACCAGGACGCGCCCAGAACCAGCCGGTTGTCGAAGAATCCGCCATCCCACCCGGCTTCCCAGCTCCGGGACTCCTCGGGGTCGAGCTCCGGGTTCCCGATCTCGAAGGGAGAACGGGCGAACTGCTGCGAGAAGGTGGGGGCCTTGTAGGCGCTCCCCACCGTGGCTCGGAGGCGGCCCAGACCGTCCAGGGGCACCACCACCCCGGCCTGTCCGGTGGCGAAGGACCCGTACACTTCGTTCCGGTCCAGGCGCACCCCCAGGCTCCACAGGCTTCCCCCCGGGCCGCCCGTCTCCACCTGTCCATAACCCGCCACGTTCCAGCGGTCCCGACGAAAGGCGTCGGATGACACGTCGGGACCGGCGCCGAAGTTGGACTCGGTGAGGGACTGGAGCCGCTCGCGCTCCACCTCCCAGTCCACTCCACCGGCCACGGTCACTCCCGGACCCTGCCAGGAAAGACGGGCATCGGCACCCCGCCGCAGGACCGTTCCCAGGCGCTGGCTCCGGTAGCCGAAGCCCAGGGTGTCGGCCGGCGAGTCGGGCTCGTTCTCGAACCCCCGCTCCGCCAGGGAGGCCCGAAGGAGAAGACGGGCTTCCAGGGCATCGGTGAGCCGTCGGCCTCCGTCGATGGAGAGCGTGACGGCGTCGTCGAAGGTGAACTGGTTCAGGTCCTCGATCTCCCCGGAACTCCCGGTGGGGAATCGGTAGGTGGACTCCTGGAGGCGGAGGGCCACGGCTACCTCGGATCGATGGTCGGGGCGGAGTTCCAGTCGCCCGCTTCCGGTGAGAGCGCTGAACCGGTTGTTGACCGGGTAGAAGCCGTCACTCTCCGTGCGCCCGAGGGCAAGGGAGTAGGCCAGGCGCTCCGAGGCACCCCGGGCCCCGGCCTCGCCGCTCCAGGTCCCCAGGGAGCCGCCCTGGAGACTCGCCGAGAGTCGGGGCTGTCCATCTCCCTCACGGGGGAAGATCTGGATCACTCCAGCCATCGCATCGCTCCCGTAGAGAACGCTGGATGGGCCCCGGACCACCTCGATCCGCTCGACGTTCTCCAGCGTCAGCGTCCCGAAGTCAAAGCGCCCCCCGGGCTCATTCAGGGGGACGCCGTCCAGCATCACCTTCACGAAATTGCTGTTTCCCCCACGCAGAAAGACGGAGGTGCCGGCGCCCAGGGAACCGGTGCGGACCACGTGGAGCCCGGGAACCTCCTGCAGCGCGTCCAGGAGGAACAGGACGCCCCGGTCGCGGAGATCGGTGCCGTCCAGGACGGTGATGGACTGGGGAAGGAGGGCCCGGGGCGTCGCGGTCCGGTTGGCCGTGACCACCAGTTCCGACAGGTGGAAGGTATCCGCCGGGAGCTGCGCCGCACCGGGGGTCGGGGCCAGCACCGGGGCCAGCACCATGAGGGTGGAAAGAAGAAGGGGACTACGAGTCGAAATGCGCCATGAGGTCATGTCGGGCCTCCGTCGGGTTGGGAAACGGAGAAGCCCCCGCGGATCCGGATGGATCGGAAGGGGCTCGTTTCCACCGCCGAGCGAAGGTGTCGCTGGGACGTGCGGACGCGTCGAACCCCCGCCCCCCTCCCTCGAGGGGGTCCGTGCGGGCTCGAACGGGGCCGGTCTCCTGGCTTGGAGGCATCTCCCCGACCGCCTTCCCGGAACCGCGCTGGGTTCCAGTGGCCGTGGTCAGGGGTGAAGGGGATCCTCTCCCTTCGCCTCGCTTACAGTGGCGGGGCCGCGCCGGCTTCTCACCGGACTTCCGGGTGGCCTCGTTCGCGAGCTTCTAGTCTGTCCCGGGAATATGGACCGGGGGAGGGTGGGGCCACAAGGCGCCGTAGCCATCCGCCCTCCAGAGCCAGTACCGTGCCGTGGTGCCACCCCTCAATGTCGCTCTTCCGAAGCGGTGCGGGACTCTCCCACGACCGTCACCTCCGGGAGCCCCAGCACCCATTCCGGTCCCAGGGCTCCGGCCGGGGTCAGGACGCCCGCCGGAGCGGGGCTGCGTCGGCCACCCCCGGCCAACTCCAGGACGCCCTCCAGGGCCCGGACTCCGGCCACTGCCGTGAATCGGTAGCCTTCAGGTAGCTCCAGCACGATTTCGGCGGCTTGCCCCTCGTCGTCTTCCGCTCGGCCCCAAACCCGGGTGCGGCCCTGGGCTCGGGTGGCGGCGTCGGGCCCGCTGGTCCCTTGGGCCAGTCGGCGACGGATGAGTCGGCGGAGGGGACCCACCTTCAGGGCGCCTCGCAGTACCGGGAGGGCCAGGGGCAGGAATTGGACCTGGCGGCGGGGAGCGGTCAGGTAGCAGGTGATGTCCGGGATGCCGGTGGTTCGCCATGCGGTGGCCAGGTCGCCCCAGGTGGCGGGGATCACCGACCGACGTCCGCCGAGCCGGCCCGCCATGGGGCCGTCGGTCTCCTCCGGTCCGAAGTCCACCTCACGGCGGAATCCCGAGTCGCCCGGGCGTGCGCCCTGGAGGTGGCCCTTGCGGCGAACCAGGAGACCGCCGGGCACCCCCTCCACCACCGTCTCCAGGGTGCCGGTGCTGGGGCGTCCGGGGGAGTGGAGCGCCAACTCCAACCTGCGGGCGGTGGGGAGGGCCCGGTGCAGGAGGGCGGCGGCGCCGTCGGTGGGGACCACGTCAAGGCCCACGCCGGGCATGACGATGACGCCTTCGTCCCGGGCCCGGGCGTCCTGGTCGAAGGCCGCTTCGAAGACCGGGACCTCACCGGTGATGTCCAGGTAGTGGGCACCCACTGAGAGGCAGGCGTCCAGCATGGGAGCCGAGGTCTCCACGAAGGGGCCGGCGGCGTGGAGCACGGCCCGCACCTGCCGGAGTCCCACTTGAAGGCGGAAGGGATCATCCAGGGGAAAGACCCGGTGCGGGCAGTCCATCTCCTGCGCCAGCGCCCGGAGTCGCTCGCCATCCCGACCCGCCAGGATGGGGCGGTGACCCCGCCGGACAGCCTCCTCCGCCAGGAGCCGTCCGGTGAACCCATACGCCCCATAGAGGAGCCAGCTCACCGGTTGGCTGCCTCCAGCCCCTCCACCGGCGCATCCATGTTCCGGGGCTCAAGGGGAAGCTGGAGACGATGGATGCCCCCCTTCCGCGAGTCCAACGTGACGGTCACCTCCGAGCCGGCGGTCCCCTCCACAGTCCACTCGCCGTAGTAGTAGGATTCGAAGCTCCCGCCGCGGGTGCCGCGCATGAACTCGAATTCGCGGGGACCGGAGTCGGTGGCCGAGGTTCCTTCCCCCGGCTCCAGATGGAGGCGATCGGGCCGGGCCACGCCGATGATCCGGGCCTGCTGCATGGAGGAGTCGAGCCACCCTTCGTTGGTGGCGCGGACCCGTACGCGCCAGAGATTCGGGCCTGCCGCGGTGACTTCCACCCCCCGGATCCGGGCCCGGGGGAGCTTGAGCGCCCGGAGCACGGCAAAGCGGGCCTCGCTCACCGCCGCTTCCTCCAGGAACGGCCCTGGAGGCGAGTTGCGAAGCCAGTAGCGGGTCCATCCCCCGATCTCCACGTTCCCCAGCGTGGGGTGGTCGAAGGGGGCCCAATCCACGAACCCCTGACCGGCCAGGCGGGGGTCGTCCTGGTTCCGGTCCAGCCATTCCAGGATCCGGAGCTGGACATCGGGCCGGTTGTATCGTCCCGGGATGGCGAAGAGGGGCTCGTCGCGGGGGGTGTCTCCCCAGTCGATCTCGTTCACGAACGGCTCCATGGTCCAGAGCTCGGTGGTGTTGGCGAAGGCTCCGAAGTGGGCGTAGGCCCAATCGATGAAGACCCCTCGGCGCGCGCCCGGCTGCTCATCCGGATCGAGTCCGGGCTGGATGGTGGTGAACTGGTGGTAGACCGACGCCTGGGGGTGGCCGGTGATAGGAAAGGCCTTGGCCAGGACGGCCTGGTAGTCCTGAAGGTCCTGCTGGGGTATGTCCGAGTCCGGGCGAGCGGCGTAGGGGCGGAGGTGCACGCCGCTGGTGGTGTGATA
>PWZC01000288.1 GCA_003567615.1 Gemmatimonadota bacterium
CCCGATTCCCTCACGGTGGATGTGGCTGTGGATGGAGAGGTGATGGAAGCCCGCCGTGTGGCCTTCCCCGACGCAGGGGCCGCCGTAGAGATCCCCTTTCTCCTCCCACCCCTGCCCGATTCCGGCCAGGTCCGAGTCACGGCCCGGGTTCGCCTTCCCCTCGATGCCTTCCCCCTGGACGACGAGCGGGCCCACCGCCTGGAGGTGGGTGCCCCGGACGGTGGAGTGGTCCTTGTCTCGCTGGAGCCGGACTGGGAGCCGCGGGTGCTCCTGCCTGTCCTCCAGTCCACGACGGGCCTGGAGGGGTCCGGCTTCCTTCGTCTTTCGGGAGACCGGTGGCTTCCCCTGGGTGGGGATCCGCCGGAGGCGCAGCCCGCGGAGGAGGTGGCCGACCGGGCGAGGACCGCGGAGATCCTGGTGGTGCACGGCGCGCGGGACACCCTTCCACCCTGGCTTGGCGAGATCGTGGAGACCCACCCCCGACTCCTCCATCTTCCCGCCGCCCCGCAGGGCCTTGCGCACGCAGGGTTCCGCTCCGTTGAGGCGATCCCTGGCGAGTGGTTGGTACAGGGCGAATTCCCACCCTCGCCCATTTCGCCCTTCCTGGCTGGGATGGAAACTACCGGTCTCCCCCCGCTGGAGGCATTCCGGCTGGGGGAGCCGGGCGAGGGTGTTCCGGGGGAGACGATCCCGGTTCTCTCGCTTCGGGCCGTGGGTCGGGATGTCTCCATACCTGGCCTTGTACTGGTGGAAGGCCCGGAGAGGCGGCAGGTGGTGGCGCTGGCACGGGGATTCTGGCGGTGGGGACATCGCACAGGACCGGCCAGGGACGTCTACCGGTCGCTCTGGGCCGGAGCGGGGGAATGGCTGACCCGGGGCGCCCCGGGGGGGACGGCCGAGGGGCTCATCCGGCCCGTGGACCTGGTGGTGGCCATGGATGAGCCGTCCCGTTGGATTGCCCGCCGCTCCGGCGATCTGCGCCTCACCTTCACCCGTGAGGGCGAGGCCGTGGAGCCCGCAGCGGAGCCGGAGACCCGGGTTCTGCGTGTGGAGGCGGGGGAGGTGACGCCGGCGGCACCACTCCCGCCCGGTGTATGGCGATGGGAGGCGACGCTGGCACCGGCGGATCAGGCGACCCCCGACCCCGTCAGCGCATCGGGAGTCCTGGAGGTGGAGGCGTGGAGCGACGCACTCCGGACGCCGCCCCTGGGGGGATTTCCCGAGGCGGCCGGGCCGTCGGCACCGGGCGTCGGCGACACAGACCGGCAGGGTGGGAGAGATGCGGCCGCCGGGCGACCCTTGCGGACTCACCCCCTTCCCTATCTTCTCCTCATCGCGCTGCTCTGCCTCGAGTGGGTGGGACGGCGACGAGTGGGACTGCGCTGACCCGATCCTCCCACCCTGCAGGCATCCATGACCCCCGGTTTCATCGGACTCATCATCTTCCTCGTCCTGGGCATCCTCATCGGAGCCGTAGGCTTCAATGAATGGGGTGGGGAGCGAGTGGCGAGGATCTCACGGATCGTCTTCTACCTCTTCGTGGCGGTGGTGATCTTCGGTCTCATCTTCGGCCTCATGAACGATGCGGCCAGAGTGGCGCAGTAGGCAGGAGGGCGCCGCGGCCACGGCGGTGGTCTCAGGGGGCGGAGGGCCAGAGATGCCGCCAACGGACCACCAGGTTGGTCCGGTAGGCTCCGCCGGCCACCGACCACCCGAAGCGCTGGGTGACCTCCAACTCCACCTCCCAGGAAAGCGGATCTTCCGGCAGCCAGTCCCGGGGTACCTCTATCGCGGGGGGTGGTGGGCGGTCCCCTTCCAGGCGGAGGACCGCGACGCCATCCTCGGGGTTTCGGACGGTGAGTCGCCACGCCACGTGCACGGGGGGGGTGAAGCTTCCGTCACACTGGACCTGCACGGCCACCACCGCGTCCGGCAACCGGTCGGCGGCGCAGGCGCCGAACCGGAAGGCCTCCGTCGCCTCCGGAAGGCCGCCGACCGCCGGCGGCTGGATCTCCAGGGGTCGGGACGCACCACCGGCTGCCGCTCCGCCCCACGCCTCTTCCCAGGCCGCCTCGTAGAGCCGGATTCCCGCGCCCTCGGCGCCCACCGGCTCGATTCCCCGGGCCAGCAGGGTGAGCGCCCCGGATCCCACCGGCCGCAAGGCTCCCCGGGCATCGCGCCCGGGATCGAGCCGGCCCGAGAACTCCACACCCCTCACCGATCTCTCCTCGACACCGGGGTGGGCCTCCACCACCAGCGTGCCCACCAGAAGCGCCTGGGACTCGGGGAAGGGGGCCGTGACATCGGCGGAGCATCCCACCGGGCCGGTCAGTACCAGGATCGCCATTCCAACGGCCCACCCTCCCGCTCCCCTCACCGTCGCCCCCGGTCCAGGAACTTCGCTTCGAGCTCGGCGGGCTGGTTCCGGTGCTCGACCCCCAGCAAGCCGTAGAAGCCTCCTCTCACCGCCGGGAAGACCACAGACGGCGTCACCCATCGGGATGCTTCCCGTCCCCAGCGGTGTCGCTCCAGGATCCGGCGCTCCACCGGGTCCCCCCAGACGATGGAGCCGAAGTCGTACTGCAGCACGTGGACCCGCTCGTGGGGGAAGACCGTCCGAAGCCGGGCCTCGGACACGTCGGCAAGACCCACCACCCCGGCGATGGAGAGGCCATCGGCCACCTCCCCGTTGGGCCCCCGGAATTGCCGCTGCGGCGCTCGGAATACCGGAGCCCCGGCAGAGAGGGAGGCGGAGATGTCGAACTCGGTGTCCGAGCTAAGGGCGAAGCCCACCGTCCAGGCCAGGTCGTGGGCGCTCACCCGGGAATGCACCCGAAGTCCGTCGGTGCGGTCCACATGCAGCCGCACCGGCCCCACCGGGAAGATGAGGTGTTCCAGCAACGGCCGCCCTTCCCCCGCATTCCGTACCATGGAGGCACCTACGCCGGAGATCTGCCTGCCGACCAGACCCGCGCCCTCGAAGCCCTCCGCCGCCACCCGGCGGCCGGCGTACGCCGTGGCGCCCCCCAGGGTACCGGCGGCAAAGCCGTCCCGGAAGCGGCCTCCCTCCATCCGACGGATGACCCCGGCGGCGATCCCCCCCGTCAGGGCGTTGGTGCTCAGGAAGGCCACATCCCCCATCCACCGGGGTGCGATCCACTCTCCGGGAACGGTTCGCTGGAAGGGGGGGCTCTGTGCCTCCAGCGGGCCGGCAGGCACCGAGAACAGGAGGAGGCCGAGGGTCGCAACGAGGAGGCCAAGGCCCCGGTGGGAGGTCATGGGACGGTCGAAGGGTGAAGGGAAGAAGTCCGCGTCGACAGTGCCAAGGTAGGCACCCCATGGGACCGCCGTCCAATGGAGCGTCGTCAGGGGCGTACGGTGCGCTCTGAGTCCCCACCCCCGCCGCCGCCCAGGCCCCTCTACACTCCGGCGCCGCCCGGTGTACCTTAGGGTCACCGGACGGCGGGGAACCGGGCCCCGGAATCCCGCCCCGGGACCGCGCCGGGGCCGGCCCCCGCTCCCCACTGAACCTGTCGTACGGACACCATGCGCCTTTTCAAGAAGAAGGACGAGAAGCGAAAGAGCCTCTGGCGCCGGGTCGTGGACCTGGCCCTCACCGATGTTCGTGTCATCTCGGAAGGGATGGACGACGAATCGCTGGAAGAGCTGGAGGAGCGCCTCCTCGCCGCCGACTTCGGTGTCACCGCCACCCTTCGCCTGGTGGACCACGTGGAGGACCTGGCCCGGCGCGGCAAGATCCGGGGCGGGGGTGAACTCCGGGACGCCCTTCGGGACGAGGTGGCCCACATCCTGGCCGACGGGGCGTCCACCGAGCTGGCCGAGAGCACCGGCGAAGGACCCACCGTCTACCTGGTGGTGGGGGTGAACGGGGTGGGGAAGACCACGTCCATCGCCAAACTGGCCCATCACATGATCCAGAAGGGGCGCTCGGTCCTGGTGGCCGCCGGCGATACGTACCGGGCCGGCGCCGTCTCCCAGCTCGAAACCTGGGCCGGACGGGTGGGCGCCGACTTCATCCGGGGCCAGGAGCGCGGCGACCCCGCTGCCGTGGCCTACGACGCCGTGGAGGCCGGGATCAAGCGCGGCATCGATGTGGTCATCGTGGACACTGCGGGCCGGCTCCACACGAATCGAGGGCTCATGGAGGAGCTCCGGAAGGTGGACCGGGTCATCCGCCGCCGCCTCGAGGGTGCTCCCCACGAGACCCTCATCGTCCTGGACGCCACCGTTGGGCAGAATGCGGTGGCCCAGGTGAAGGCGTTCCAGGAGGCGGCGCAGCTCTCTGGGATCATCCTGGCGAAGATGGACTCCACGGCGCGGGGCGGGATCGTGGTGGCGCTCCAGGAAGAGTTCTCGCTCCCTGTGAAGTTGGTGGGGCTCGGCGAGCGGGTAGAGGATCTGGATGCCTTCGACCCCGAGGCATTCCTGGACGGCGTCTTCGCCCGGGAGTAGCCGGTGGGCTATGGCCATCTGGATCGTCCGGCCCAGTTCCTGAAGGGTGTGGGCCCCAAGCGGGCCGATGCCCTGAAGAAGCTTGCGGTGGGTACGGCTCGGGACCTTCTGTACCACACCCCCCGCCGCTACGACGACGCCTCCACCATCCACGCCATCGATGCCCTCCAGGTGGGGCAGGACGCCACCATCCGGGGACGGGTCCGGTCGTCCGGGGTGCTTCCCACCCGCTCGGGCCTCAAGATCTTCCAGGTGGTGCTGCAGGACGAGTCGGGGATGATCACCTGTGCCTGGCCGGGCCAGCCCTGGCTGGATCGGAAGATCCGGGAAGGAGATCAACTCCTGGTCACCGGACCGGTCAAGTTCTTCCATGGCCGGCAACTCCACCCCCGGGAGCACACGCTCCTGGCTCGGGCCGGAAAGGCCGGGGACGGAGACGAGGGGGAAGGGGGGCGCGTCTACACCGCCTACCCGGGCACCGACGAACTCCCCCAGTGGGTCCTCCGGCGCATCTACGACGCCAATCTGGACTGGCTCCTGGCCCATGCCCACGAAGAGGAGTACCTCCCGTCGCCGTGGCGGGAACGGTTGGAGCTTGCCGAACTCCCCGAGGCCTTCCGGCGCCTCCATCGTCCGGCCCACATCCATGAGCCCGAGGAAGGCCGTCGCCGCCTCGCCTTCGACGAACTCTTCTTCCTGCAGCTGGTACAGGCCCTGGCCCGCCACCGGGAGACCCGCCTCGAGCCGGGCATCGTCCACACTCGCACCAACGAGCTCATCCGCGTCCTCCACCAGCGCCTCCCCTTCCGCCTCACCGACGCCCAGGCGCGGGTACTCCGGGAGGTGAGTGCCGACATGACGTCGCCGGCGCGGATGAACCGCTTCGTGCAGGGCGATGTTGGGGCGGGAAAGACCATGGTGGCCGTCTTCGCCATGTTGCTGGCCGTGGAGGGGGGGCATCAGGCCGCCCTCATGGCACCCACCGAACTCCTGGCCGAACAGCACGCCGGCAAGCTGAAGGTTCTCCTGGAGCCCCTGGGAGTCGACGTGGCCCTCCTCACCGGGCGCGTAAAGGGACGGGACCGCGACGAGCTCCTGACGCGCCTGGCCGGTGGCGACCTCCCTGTGGTGGTGGGCACCCACGCCCTGATCCAGGACGGTGTCGACTTCCGCCGCCTGGGTCTGGTGGTGGTGGATGAGCAGCACCGGTTCGGCGTCCGGCAGCGGATGGCGCTGGTGGAGCGGGGCGACGGCGGGCCCCGTCCGGATATGCTGGTCATGTCCGCCACCCCCATCCCCCGCTCCCTGGCCCTCACCCTCTACGGCGATCTGGACCTCTCCATCCTGGACGAGATGCCGCCGGGCCGCACCCCGGTGAAGACCCTGCTCCGCTATCCGTCACAGCGTGACGAGGTCTACGAGGGGGTCGAGCGGGAGCTGGAGGCGGGGCGGCAGGGCTACCTCGTCTATCCCCTGGTGGAAGAAACGGAGCGGTCCCACATGCGGGCGGCGGTGCAGGAATTCGAGCGCCTCTCCCGCGAGGTCTTTCCCCACCGCCGGCTCGCCCTCCTCCACGGGCAGCTTCCCGCCGATGAAAAGGAGGCGGTCATGCGCCGCTTCCGGGACGGAGAAGTGGATCTGGTGGTGGCGACCACGGTCATCGAGGTGGGGATCGACGTACCCAACGCCACCGTCATGATCATCGAACACGCCGAGCGCTTCGGGCTCTCCCAGCTCCATCAGCTCCGGGGTCGGGTGGGGCGGGGAGGAGGGCAGAGCTGGTGCATTCTCATCTCGGAGCCCGGCGAGGCCGCCGCCGAGCGCCTGAAGGTCTTCGCCTCCACCACCGACGGGTTCCGGATCGCCCGGGCCGACCTGGAGATCCGGGGTCAGGGCGACCTCTTCGGAGCCCAGCAGCACGGACGGGACCCGTTTCTGCGCTTTGCGGACCTGACCGTGGACGAGGAGCTCGTGTCGGCGGCGCGCCGACTGGCCCGGGAGATCGTGGAGCGGGACCCGGAGCTGGCGGGCCCGGAGCACGCCCGGATCCGGGAGGTCCTGGAGGCCCGCCACGCCGAGCGTTTCCGCATGTGGAAGGTGGGCTGAGGGCGGGAGAGTCCCCGACGGGAGAGTCCCCGAGTCGACCCCATCGCGGTGCATTTTGCTGAACGGAGGCGTCGGGATTCGGGAGCGTTCAGCATTGGGCACCTATGCGGTCACCTTTGCTGAACACAGGTCCCCCGTCGAACCGCGCGTTCAGCGTTTGGGACCTATGCGGTCACCTTTGCTGAACGCAGTCCGAAAACCTGCCGCGCGTTCAGCGTTCGTAACCTGGCGTCCAGATCTGGCGTCTGCCTCCGAGGCCTTCCGGTTTCAAAGGTGGGGCGGTGATCCTTCCGGTGCGGGACGGGCCAGTTGGATCCAGCCAGCGGTTCCCAGGAGGATCATGGCCACGGACCATATGAGGGTTGCCGTGGGACTCCCCTCCGCCGGATCCGGGATCGCTTCCTCCATCCCCGTGGTCCGGGTACCCAGCGTCATGAGCCCGTTCCAGATCCCGTGGAGCAGGACGCCGCTCCAGATGGACCGGGTCAGGATCACAGCGGCACCGCAGAAGATCCCCATGAGGAACGGCACCACCAGGAGGAGGGGGTGGGGCCCCCCCGCGTGCATGACGGCAAAGAGGGCCGAGGTCGCCAGCACCGCCCCCACCGGCCCGCCCCATGCCACCTCCAGATGCCCCTGCATCCGCCCGCGGAA
>PWZC01000147.1 GCA_003567615.1 Gemmatimonadota bacterium
CACTTCGCTCCGGGTTTCCCTCCACCGGAAACCCTCACGGGTGTTCGGACGGGAGCGGGCGAGCTTCCGGAACGCTTTCAGATCGAGGAAGGGGGGACCGGTCTTCGGTTTCCGCCGTCCACCACACCGGACGCCGTAGCGGTGCTGCAGCGGGCCCAGGAGGCGCTCCGGACGCGGGAGGGCGAGGCCGCCCAACTCTCCGTCACGGTGCAGATCCCCGCCACCCTGGAGGGCGCCGACATCTGGGACCTGCAGGCGGCGCTCAGCCGGGCGGGAATCCGCCGGGTCCGGATCCGTTCGGGGGGAGGGTGAAGGCCGGGTCCTGCGCCCCAGGACGCCGCTGTCAGTCCCAGCTCCCGCCTTCCCGGAACAGATGCACGTCCCGCTGCGGGTAGGGGATGGAGCAACCCGCCGCCTCCAGGCGCTCCTTCAGTTGCCGCAGGAGGTGCCAGCGAAGGGGCCAATAGTCCGAGGCCTTACACCACGGCCGGACCACGAAATCCACCGAACTGTCCCCGAGCGCGTGCACCGCCACCGTGGGGGCCGGATCTTCCAGGATCCGTTCGTCGCCGCTCAGGACCTGGAGAATCGTGTCCTGGGCCACCTGCAGATCGTCATCGTAGCCCACTCCCATGATCAGGTCGATGCGGCGGGTGTCGTTGGCCGAGAAGTTCTTGACCGTCTGGCCGTACACCTGGGAATTGGGCACCACCACCTTCACATTGTCCCCGGTATGCAGGATGGTGGAGAAGATCCCGATTTCCCTGACCGATCCGGCTACTCCTCCCACCTCGACCCAGTTTCCGACCGAGAAGGGGCGGAAGATCAGGATCATCACCCCGGACGCGAAGTTGGAGAGCGTTCCCTGCAGGGCCAGGCCCACCGCAAGGCCGGCGGCACCGAGAACGGCGATGAAGGACGCGGTGGGAATTCCGAAGATCCCGAGGACGGCGATGAGGACGAAGGCCACCAGACCCCAGTAGATCAGCGCAGCGATGAAGGGGACGAGGGTCGGGTCCAGGCCCTGACGCCCCAGGCCTGCCCGTACACCACTCCTGATGCGCTTTGCGACCCAGAGTCCCACGACGAGGACAAAGAGGGCCCCGACGACGCTGAGGCCCCACTGCGCCACCAGGTTCGAGGTGGTCTCCATGGCGGTGCCCAGGGCATCGGTGGTCTGGTTCATGTCTTCTTGCCTGCTGAAGTGAAGCGGCGACGATGGAGCATCGCCGGAATTCCGCAGTCTCGGGTTCCGTCCACCCGGCTCATCTTGCCTGAGAAGGTGTTTTCGTGGTCCTGGACGGGCAAGGGCCGGACGTCGGAAGGCTCCGCTCCCTTGCATTGCGCCCGGATTTCCATCTATTCGAGGCGCACCTCGTCACACATGGACGATTCGATCCTGTCGATTGAGCACTCCCGCCCCGGGACAGGGGCGGAGGGAGGATGGCTTGTGAAGAAGGTTGGCGTATACGGCTGGGGCATCGTGGCGCCCCGGTCACCCGACATGGACGCGTTTGCCCGGAACCTGGACTCGGCCGAGAGCTGGCTGACTCCCTTCAATGGGTTCGGGCCCGACACCTTCCTCGTCGGTGCTCCTGAGTTCGACCCTGAGCGCTACCGCCCCTGGGTCGATGCCCGCTTTCCCCCGAACCGCTTCCCCCAGCTCGTCTCCAAGATGGATCCCACCACGCTGTACGCCGTGGGAGCGTTCATCCAGTCGCTGGAGCAGAACCCCGGGGGGGAGCAGGTGCTCCGCGAACTCGGGAGCGAGGCGCACGTCTATGTGGCCACGGGCCTTGGCGCCATGCCCACTCTCTATGACGCCTCCCTGCAGTTGGATCGGGCTCAGCGGGAGTGGGACCGGTTCTGGGCTCACCCCGACCGCTGTACCGCGCTGCAGACGTATCTGGAGGATCCGGAAGCAGCGGGGGAGGAGCTCGGGGGAAAGGCCCCTCCGCCGTCGCCCGACGGCGTGGAGGACCCACTGGATCGTGCCGACGCCATCCGAATCTGGAACGCCTTCTGGGCTCCCCGCTCCGACGCGCTCGCACGCTATCTGGACGAACTCGCGGAGGTGGAGGGTCTCTCCGTGTCCGGCGACGTGGAGGCGGGAAAGCTGAAGGCCATCCGGAAGAAGGAACGGGCCAAGTCCCAGTTGCAGGAGCGCTGGGGTGCGCCCCCACCCCCCTGGTCGCAGGTGTCCACCAACGTCCTCTGGAATCTCGGCAATACCCCGGCATCCCAGATTACCATGCTGGGCGGCATCACCGGGCTCTCCTTTGCGCCGGTGGCTGCCTGCTCCACCTTCGGCTTGTGCCTCAAGCTGGCCATGGACGCCATCCAGCGCGGCGAGGCCCGGGCGGTGGTGGTGGGTGCTACCGACCCCCCTCCTCACCCTCTCGTCGTGGGCGCCTTCTATCGGGCCCGGGTCCTGTCCGCCGATGGCCAGGTGTCGAAGCCCCTCACCGGGCTTCGGGGGACCCACGTCTCTGGCGGTGCCGTGGTCTGGATCGTGGGCGAACGGGAGTTCATGGAGGAGAGGGGCTTTGAACCTCTGGGCATGGAGCCCCTGGCGGTGGGCGTCTCCTCCGATGCGGACCACATCATCACACCGTCGCGGGAGGGACCCACCGCATCGATCCGTCAGGGTCTGGCTCGCAGCGGCGTGACTCCGGAGGAGGTGGCGTCCTGGGACCTTCACGCCACGGCCACGCCCGGGGACTACCTGGAGGTGGAGACCTTGCGGGGGGTGCTACCCGAAGATGTCCTGGTCACCGCTCGAAAGGGCACCTTCGGCCATGGCATGGGTGCCGGCGGAGGGTGGGAGCTCACCGCCCAGTACCTGGGTGCCGCCAAGGGGGTCATCCACCCCACCCCGCTGGCCCGCGGCGAGTTGAACGAGCAGATCCACGGCGTCCATGGTCGTTTCGTCTTCGACGAAGCGTGTCCCAGCCCGGCCGGTGCCCCCCAGGGCAAGCTCTCCATGGGAATCGGCGGCATCAATGCCTGCGTGATCTCGCGGCCGCTCTGATCGAGCCTCCCATCCCTCGCGGCCTTGCGGGGGTGCTGGGCGCTGCCTCCCGGAACCCCTGGAGGTGGTACGCCAGAAGCCCCCCCGGCCCGCGGGCCGGGGGGGCTTCTACCGCTTCACACGCCGCGCTCGGGCGACGCCATCACTTGATGAAGAGCATCTCCCGATAGGAGGGAAGCGGGAGCAGATCGTCGGGGATCATCTTCTCCACCCGGTCCACCACCTCCCGGACGGCGGCCATGGCCGGAATGATGTTCTCCCGCATGTGCACGGCCTTGGAGGGGATATCGTCCCCACCCAGTTCGGCGTTCTGCTCAACCAGGAGCTGCAGGGCCACTTCCAGCTCATCCACCAGGGCCGCGATGCGGCGGGTCGTCCGGATGACTCCTTCCGACTTGATGCCCGTCTCCTTCGCCTTCACCAGCACCTCCTGAAGCTCGCTCAGGTACCGGATGGCGGCCGGGAAGACGACGGTGGTGGCGATCTCTGCGGACGTCTCTCCCTCGATGTTCACCGTGTGGAAGTACTGCCCCAGGAAGATCTCGTACCGGGATTCCAGCTCCCGGCGTGAGAGGACGCCGTAGGCCTCGAAGAGCTCGGCGTTCTTCTCGCTCACCAGGTGGGGAAGGGCGTCCAGGGTGCTCTTCAGATTGAGGAGCCCACGGGCCTCCGCTTCCTTCTCCCACGCCTCGGAGTAGCCGTCGCCATTGAAGATGATGCGGCGAACGTCGGGCACCACGTCGGCCAGGACCTTCCGGAGAGCCATACCCAGCTCCCCGTTCTCTTCCAGCGCCACCTCCAGCTTGCCGCGAAGCACGTCCACGGACTCGGCCACAATGGTGTTCAGGATGGTGGCGGGGAAGGAGATGCTCTGGGACGAGCCCAGCGCCCGGAACTCGAACTTGTTGCCGGTGAAGGCGAACGGGCTCGTCCGGTTCCGGTCCCCGGCGTGCTTCGGGATGTCCGGAAGGACCTTCACGCCCAGGCCCAGCAGCCCTCCCCGCTTGGATGAGCTGGCCTGACCCACATCCGCGATCTGCTCGTAGATGTCGGTGAGCTGGTCACCCAGGAAGACCGAGATGATGGCCGGCGGCGCTTCGTTGGCACCCAGCCGGTGGTCGTTTCCGGCGAAGGCCACCGACGCCCGCAGCAGGTCCTGGTGCTTCTCCACCGCCATGAGCACAGCCGTGCAGAAGAAGAGGAAGAGCATGTTGTCGTGGGGGGTCTCGCCAGGCTCCAGGAGGTTGGACTCCTCGGTGGCGAACGACCAGTTCAGGTGCTTCCCGCTCCCATTCACGCCCTGGAAGGGCTTCTCGTGAAGGAGGCAGACCAGACCGAACCGCCGCGCGATACGCCGCAGGGTGGACATCATGAGCTGCTGGTGGTCCGCAGCGATGTTGGCCTCTTCGTACACGTACGCCATCTCGAACTGTCCCGGGGCCACCTCGTTGTGACGGGTCTTCACCGGGATGCCCAGTCGGTAGAGATCCGTCTCCACGGCCTGCATGTACTCCAGCACCCGGTCGGGGATGGCGCCGAAGTAGTGGTCCTCCAGCTCCTGCCCCTTGGGCGGCTGCGCTCCGATGAGGCTCCGGCCCGAGGTGAGGAGGTCGGGGCGCTGGTAGAAGAACTCCTGGTCGATGAGGAAGAACTCCTGCTCCGGTCCGAGGGTGGGACGAACCCGCCCCTCATCGACCCCGAAGAGCTTGAGCGCCTTGCGGGTCTGCTCGTCCAGGGCGTCGATGGAGCGCAGGAGGGGGATCTTCTGATCCAGGGCGTCTCCGGCCCACGACGAGTAGGCGGTGGGGATGCAGAGGGTCGCCCCTCCCGGACCGTCGATGATGAAGGCCGGCGAGGTGGGATCCCACGCCGTATAGCCCCGCGCCTCGAAGGTGGTCCGGAGACCGCCGGAGGGAAGGGAAGACGCGTCGGGCTCCCCCTGGATCAGCTCCTGGCCCGAGAACTCGTTGATGGCCCGGCCCGGCTCGGTGGGCACGATGAAGGAATCGTGCTTCTCCGCCGTGGAGCCGGTGAGAGGCTGGAACCAGTGGGTGAAGTGGCTGGCCCCCCGCTCCAGGGCCCACTCCTTCATGGCCACGGCGACGGAATCGGCCACCGAGATGTCCAGGTCCGTCCCCTCCATGAGCGTCTGCTTGAGACGGGCGTAGGTGTCCTTGGGGAGGCGGGCCTTCATCTCGGTCTGACTGAAGGTGTTCTGCCCGAAGACCTCCTCGGCGGAGGGCAGGTCGGCCCGGCCGTTGGTGGCGGTGCGGGTCCAGCTTCCGGCGGCGGATACGGCATCGAAACGGCGGGTCGTGACAGGGGGCATTCAGCGAGTCTCCGTGAAGTCGTGTGCGAGATGACCGGGTACGGAGGGAATATGACCACGCTTCGGGGGGTGGTGAAGGGGGGATTGGGGGTTATTTTGGATAAACTAAATTAACCTAAACAAGATTATCCAATGGACAGATCGGACCCACTTCCTCCACCGGACGCCGCTCTCGGATCGGGAGGGCCCGACGAGCCTTCTCCCGGGTCGGATGGGGTCGATGTGTCGTCCCCGTCCCGGGCCATGGCCGAACTCCTCACCGCCCTCACCTCGCCGGAGCCCGGGTGGATCCTGGTCCACGGACCGGCCGGGACCGGAAGAAGCCGCCTCCTCTCCGGCGCGATCCGGGCCTGCGACGGTCTCCTCTTCCGGGCCTCGCCGCTGGGCGCCGAGGATCTCCTGGACGACTTCAGGGCGCTTCTCCAGGAGCGGCGTGGAGTCCTGCCGCGACCGGAGGGGCCGGGCTTTCTTCCCGAACCCGGTGGACTCCCCGGATGGCGCAGCCTCCTGGTGGGTCTGGTCGACCACGCGCGGAAGGGACGTGGTCCCACAGTGGTGGCCTTCGACGGAGCCCGTTGGCTCCTGGAGAGCCGGAGGCGATGGGCGGCAGAGATGGCCGAAGCCCTGGAGCGTGCCCGCCGCAGGGGGGCACCGGTGCACATGGTTCTGGTCCTGGACGGGGTGGACCCGGAGTTGCCCGTAGATCTTCCCGTTCCCACCGCCCGGATCCGAACCGGAGCATTGGGCCTCCGGGAAGCGGCCGAGGCCCACGGGGGCCGGGAGCCCCTGGAACGGTTCGCTCTCTGGGCCTGCCTGGGCGGTGACCCGTCCCGGCTCCCGGATGGGGACAGGAGCGACGGGGTGGGCTGGGAGACCGTGGTGGCGACCCGGGTCCTGGCCCGGGACGGGGATCTCTTCGACGCTCCCCTGCAGGAGCTGGATCGAGTGTTCCAGAAACCGGCTCGGTACGTCTCGCTGCTCCGCGCGCTATCGGAGGGGCCACTGGACTGGCCTGGGCTGAGGGCCAGGGTTCGGGGCGTTCAGACCGGGGGCCAGATGGCTCCGTACCTGGCGCGCCTGGAGAGTCTCGGAATCGTGGAGTCACTCCGTCCGCTGGGATCCCCGGAAGGCTCCCGGGACCGGCGCTATCGGATCCGGGACCCCTTCCTGGCCTTCTGGATGGGGTGCGTCCTCCCGGTGCGAAGCCTCGTGGATCCCGACGATCCATGGGCTTCGTGGGTGCGATGGATTCGACCCCAGGTGTCGGAGCACCTGGAGCGGTGCCTCCCCCGGGCCACCGCCGAGTGGTTTCGCCGCCACGCCGACGAGCGATTCTCGGCTCCCGCCCGGGAGGTGGGTGCCCTTTGGGGAGCGGAGGCGGATTTTCCGGTGGTGGGATGGCTCGCCAACGGACAGATCTGCTATGTGGAGACCGATGCGTCGGGCCGACTCAGCGGGGCCCGTCTCTTCGATGGTCTGGCGGAGAAGATGCGGCGGACCCGGTACGGGATCGGTCGGCAGGCCCGCACGCCGGTCCTGGTCCTACCGCGGGGGGTTGATGAGGGGCTCCGGCGCCGCATGGCCAGGGAGCCCCTCACCACGGTCCTGGACCTGGCCGACCTCATGGGTACGGCGGCCCACCCCGGAGCCCCCCGGTGGGTGGACGGATCCTGGGCTCAGGAGTCCGGGTAGCGACCCATCCGACGCTCTGCCCTTCACCCCCATCCCATTCCCATGCCTCGCCCACGCTTCGCCCTCGTTTCCTTCCTCTTTCTCTGGGTCTTGCTTTCGGCCCCGGCCGTTCCGGGACCCGAGGGTGCGGCGTCCCCCGGGTCCCCAGG
>PWZC01000015.1 GCA_003567615.1 Gemmatimonadota bacterium
CGGGGTGCCTGAACCCTATCGAAGGAGTGGCCACCACCAGGGGACCGGGCCGTGGGCCCTGAGCGGTGTGGGCTGCCACGGTCCTCCGGATTTTCCGCCACTCTCTGGAAGAGGTCCGTATAAAGTGTGACGCCTACTTTTGGTACATCTTAAATCCTAAAGTGTCAAGGCTGGACGATTACGAACCCGCAGCATGGTATGAGCCCGGCTTATTCACGAGAGAGATTAGATCCTATGTAAGCCCAGGGCGGCGAAACGAGCCGCCTTCAAGTAAGCTCCGGTTGAGGCAGTCGAACTCAACTGGAGGGGCGTATGAGCAGGGCAGAGACGACCCGGCAAAGGCAAGGTCACCACGGAGAGGCGAGCAGGCTCTACCTGGCCTTCGAGCTTGGACGGGCAGGCTGGAAGTTGGGGTTTACCACGGGGATGGGGCAGCGCCCGCGGGAACGCACGGTCTCGGCAGGAGACCTGGACGCAGTGGAGGCGGAGGTTGAGCGGGCGAGACGGCGGTTCGGCTTGCCGTTGGATGTGCAGGTGATGAGCTGCTACGAGGCAGGGCGAGACGGGTTCTGGCTTCACCGATTCCTGGACGCCGTGGGATACCAAAGCTACGTGGTGGATTCGTCGAGTATCGAAGTGAACCGGCGGGCACGGAGAGCGAAAACGGACTCCCTGGATCTTTCAGGTCTCTTGCGGCTTCTCATTCGCTATCATGCCGGAGACCGGAAGGTCTGGAGCGTGGTGCGGGTGCCGAGCCCGGAGGCGGAGGATGCGCGGCATCTACACCGCGAGTTGATGACCCTGAAGCGTGACCGCGTACGGGTCACGAACCGGATCAAGGGGTTGCTGGCCACACAGGGGCTGAACCTACCTCTGGACGCTGACTTTGAGAGGCGGGTACAGGAAGCTGTGCTCTGGGACGGCCTGCCGCTGCTTGAGGAGCTTTCGGGGCGCCTGACCAGGGAGTGGGGGCGCCATCAGTTCCTAAGCCATGAGATCAGGGGCCTTGAGCAAAGGAGGCGCACCCTTCTCGGGGTGTCGCAGGATCCATCCGTTGACCAGGTCCGACAACTGCTGGCCCTGCGGGGGATCGGAATGAACAGCGCCTGGCTATATGTGATGGAGTTCTTTGCTTGGAGAGAGTTCAAGAACCGTAGAGAGGTGGGGGCCCTTGCGGGGCTGGCCCCGACGCCGCATCAGAGCGGGGACAGCCATCGCGAGCAGGGAACCCGAAAAGGCTGGCAATCGTCGGATCCGGGCGATGGCGGTGGAGATCGCCTGGGGGTGGCTAAGGTTTCAGCCGGAGAGCGAGCTGACGAAGTGGTACAACGAGCGGTTCGGTGGAGCTGGGCGGCGGATGAGGAAGGTCGGGATCGTGGCACTTGCACGAAAACTCTTGATTGCGTTGTGGCGCTACTTGGAAACGGGGGCGATCCCCGAGGGGGCCACGCTGGCCAAGGCCTGAGCCGCCGTGGTTCCCAGAACATCGCGCACGGGGTAGGTTCACCCCGGCGCCAACACGGAGCCGCCGCGCGCGCACAGTTCAAAAGGGGACACTCTCCCCTAAGGACGTCGTGCGGCCTACAACCGGGGACTTGACGTTTCTGGGCTCATAGAAGGCGGAAGTTACCTCTAACAGCCCGTTGAAATACCCTCCCGTTCGGGGCTGCGATCGGGGTCGGCGGGGCGGATCTTTGGGCGGTGCGAAAACCCATCTCCCCAGGATCCGGAGCGGAGATGTTCCGACGAAAGGACCGGGACGCGCAGCCGAGCCTGTGGCTTCCGACGGAGAAGCTTCCGACAACGCCGGCTACCTCGTTCTACGTGCGGTTGGATCGGGCCCTGAAGGCATCCGGGTTCGGTGACGCCGTCCGGGAGCTGTGTGAGCCCTACTACCAGATGGACCGAAGCCGAGGCGGTCGGCCGGGGATCGACCCCGAGGTCTACTTCAAGATGCAGATGGTGGGGTTCTTCGAGGGGATCCCAAGCGAGCGTGGGACCTGAATGCGGTGCGCGGACTCGCTGTCGATCCGTCAGTTCCTGCACTACGAGCTTCACGAAGCGACGCCGGACCACTCGAGTCTGACGGTGATCCGAAAGCGGCTGGGGTCAGAGGTCCACGAGAAGGTATTCAAGCTGGTGCTGAAGGCGCTCCGGGATCACAAGCTTCTCCGGGGCCGGAAGCTCGGGATCGACGCCTCGGTCATGGAAGCGAATGTGTCGATGGGGTCGCTGGAGCACCGGCTGACGGGAGAAGACTACCAGAAGTACGTTAGCGGGTTGGCCGAGGAGGCGGACGTGGACCCCTTGGACCCAGCAGCCGTGCGGAACTTCGACCGCAAGCGAAAGGGTCCAAAGACGAGCAACGACACGTGGCAGAACCCCCACGACCCGGACGCCAAGATTGGGCGCACGAAGCAGGGCACGACGCGAATGATCTACAAGCCGGAGCACGTAGTGGACCTGGAGACGGGGGCCATCGTGGACGCGGACGTGCGGCCCGGCGACGAACACGACACGGCGGATCTGACGGAGAAGGTGCTGGAGGTTGAAGCTCGGTTGAACGACGTGATGGAAGAGGACAAGAACACGGAGCGGGTGGAGCTGGTGGCGGCGGACAAGGGGTACTTCAAGCTGGAGGAGGTCTATCTGCTCCAAGGGGTGGGCATCGAAACGGCCATCAGCGACCCCCAACGGAATCGGCGAATCGACCGGTTGAGTGAAGAGGATCGAGAGGTGCTGGAGACCGCCCGAGGGTTGGTGAGCTCAGACGCCGGCCGCAGGTGGATGCGAAAGCGAAGCGAGCTCGTGGAGAGAGGGTTCCAGCATGTCCTGGACTCTGGTGGGGCTCGACGCACGACGCTCCGAGGCCGCCAGAACATCCGGAAGCTGTACCTGATCAAGGCGGCGTGTGCCAACCTCTCGCTCCTGATGCGCCACCTCGCCGGTGTCGGGACCCCGAGGCAGGCGCTCGCAGGGGCTCAAGCCCTTGTTTTTGCCTTCTTCCAGGCCATCCGGGCCGTTCTCGGCCCCGAAAGAGTCCGGTGGGCCGGATTCGACATCCCAGCCCCACCGCCCACCCTCGCCGTCGCTTGATAAAGCTGCCCCACCGAAGATCAAGACTCAGGTCCGGAGAATGGGGTAGTTCAACGGCCTGCTAACCCGATCTATGGATTTGTGGCGTGGTTGAGCCACGTTTCTTTGATTCGGAGGGCACGGCGTACTGGCTACATCCGATAAACGACGTCGAGCAAGTCGAAGGCGCGTTCTTGGAGGGGGGTCGGGCGGCTGTACCGGTGAAAGGTAGCCTCGGTGCCCTCGATGCGGATCTGATTCTTCGTGAGAGTGCGGAGGTCCTCCAGAAGCGTCTCGAAGCTCCGGGCGGGCTGTCCATCCTCCGTCCTTTGGCTCCGGGCCTTCTGCTCCCCGGCTTCTGAGCGCTCGGCCGGAGCCACGACGGAGGTGCGTCGGGCTCGAGCGCCCTCGGGGTCGTGGTCGGTCAGGAGCATGGGGGCCAGCGCCCTCTCCATGTGCCAGCGTACGTAGCGGGCCAGCTTACAGAGGAAGACGTGCGCCCGCACCCGCGGTTCCAGGCGGTGGCGGATGGGGCCCACCTGTAGCGCAGACGTTTTCATGACCCGGAACGACGGCTCCACCGCTCAGAGATCCTTGTAGGCCTGCACCACCTTCTCGCCCTCGAGCACCTCGGCGGGGACGCTGGTTCGGATCACGTAGATCCCGTCTAGCGCCGCTTCGGCTTCGATGGAGGCGGGATCACGCTCGAAGGTGGAGGCGTCCTCGGTGATTTCGTACCGGAAGTGCTTGGCCACCTTGGAGGCGCCAAGCACCTTGCCCACCTCCACCCCGCTCTCCTTCGCACCCCGTAACGGACTGCGCACCCGCTGCGTCCTCGCCCGGACCTGCGCGAGCTTCTTTTCGGTCGCCGCCAAGAGCGCCTGCCTTGTGCGGCGCCGGTCCTGGGCCAGCAGCGGATTGCGGCACGCCACGAACCGCTCGTCGGGGAAGTCCGGATGGGTGACCTCGGCTAGGTCCGGCCGGCGTGACCGGATACGCATCCTTGTGGCCGGAAACGCATCCGTTGGCCAGATAACTTGCAATTTGTGACCGGATTCGGGATTTCTTGGCCATAATCGAGGCTTTTCTGGCCAGAAACGGGATCTTGTGGCCAGAAAACAAGGCTAGTGGCAACATCCTTCGGCCTATTCCGCTCCAGCACCGAGAGCCCCGGTGAGTAAGCCCATCGAAGCCGGCATCCAGGAATCGCTCCGTCGAATCGGGCAGATCTTAAACGAGCACCCCGAGGGCATGGCGCGCTCGGAGATTCAAGACGCCCTTGCCACCCGCTTCCAGGACTACCCCTCGGACCGCACGCTCAGGCGACGATTGTCGCAGCTCGAGGACGAGGGTCGGCTGATTCGCACCGGCAGGGGACGCAGCACCCGATACCGTCCGGCCTCAGACACAGCCGAGGGTATGCGAACCCCAACCCAGGATCAGGGCGAAGAGCAGGGCTCCTCAGAGAGACCCGGATGGGACCCTGATCTTGGGATCCCGCTCACCGCGGAGGGGCGGGAACTCCAGCGGCTCGTCCGACTCCCCCGTCCCCAGAGACCGCCCTGTACCTACGACAGAGAGTTCCTCGAGCGCTATGTGCCGGGTGAAACCTGGTACCTCCCGGAAGGGACCCGTGCCGAGCTCCTCGCCGCAGGTCAAACCCCGGAGCCCGTCCGGCCTGCGGGCACATTCGCTCGGGACATCCTGGACCGACTCCTCATCGACCTTTCATGGGCATCGAGCCGACTTGAGGGGAACACATACTCGAGGCTGGACACCCAGAACCTTCTTGAGCACGGGATACACGCCGAGGGAAAGAGTCAAGAAGAGGCCCAGATGATCCTGAATCATCGCATGGCCATCCGGATGCTCGTGGACAATGTGGAGGAGATCGGCTTCAACCGGCGCACTCTCCTCGGCCTACATGCAGCTCTTTCGGAGAACCTCGTTGCTGACCCAGGGGAAGAGGGAGCCCTGCGGGAGCGCCCGGTGGACATGAGCGGCACTTTATACACACCGAGCGGGATCCCTCAGGTGCTCAAGGAGTGTTTTGAGTTGGTGTTGGAGAAGGCACGAAACATCCTGGATCAGTTCGAGCAGTCCTTCTTCCTCATGGTTCACATCCCCTACCTGCAGCCCTTTGTCGACGTGAACCAGCGGACGTCCCGCCTCGCTGCAATTATCCCGTTCATCAGAGCAAACCTCTGCCCACTCTCCTTCGTGGACGTTCCGCACCAGATCTATGTGGAAGCCACGCTTGGGGTCTATGAACGAACGGACATCGCGCTTCTCCGGGACCTCTACGCCTGGGCCTACCGGAGGTCATGCATCCAATACCGGGTCGTTCGGGAGTCGCTTGGTACTCCGGACCCCATTCGTCTCCGGTTTCGAGATCAACTTGCAGAGTTGGTTCGGCACACGGTGCGTTCGCAGGCTCCCGTGGAGAAGGGCCGTCTTCGCCTCTGGGCACAGGACCACGATATCGAAACCAAGAGCCAAGAGGGCTTCGTTGAACGAGCCATGGATATCCTTCTGAACCTCACCGAGGGAGCGGCTCACCGATATGGACTCTCCGAGGACGAAATGAACACATGGCGCGCCGCCCTCTCCTCCCGGGACCCATCCTCCGACGAGTAGGAGCAATCCCCTGCCCCCCCGCCCCCCCAAATCCGTAGGGGGCACCTCCCCCCAACGAGCAACCCCTCGCCCGCACCGGTAGCGGACCCCGCCCCCCGTGGGTATCGTGGGAGAGCCTGAAGCGCCGGCCCCCGCGCCGGCGGCGGCGCGTCGGAGCCTTCACCGCCCCGACCCCGCCCCACCTCCCGTACCACAAGGAGCCGCCCCCGTGAGTCTCGCCCGTTCGCTGGTCCCCACCTTCCTGCGATCGCTCCGCCCTGCCGCCGTGGCGCTGGTATTGCTTGGCGTGCCGGGTGCACCAACCACCCCGGCCCCCCTCCTGGCAGCCTCCGCCCCCGCCTCCCCCGACACCGAGCAGACCTTCCTGGACTTCCGGGTCGACGCCGACGGGAACCGCCTCCTCCTGGAGATCCCGGCGGACCGCATGGGACAGGACTTCCTCTACATGAACACCCTGGCCACCGGGCTCGGCGCCAACGCGCCCCTCATGGATCGGGGCCAGGTGGGGATCGAGGCGGTGGTCCGGCTGGAGCGCCGGGGCAACCGGGTCCTCATGATGCGGGACAACTGGAACGTCCGGGCGGAAGGGGGCACGGAAGCCCTCCTCCGCTCGGCCCGGGAATCCTTCCCCACCTCGGTTGTGGCGGCCTTCCCCATTGAGAACGAGGAAGGCGGGACGGTGACGGTGGACGCCTCGTCGTTCTTCATGAGCGACGTCTTCGGGGTGGCGAGCCGCCTCCAGTCGGCGGGCCAGGGCACCTTCTCGGTGAGCCGCGACCGGAGCTGGATCGACGAGGAGAGCTCCGGCGCCTTCCCCCGGAACACCGAGATCCGCGCCGTGCTCACCTTCACCGGCAGCCAGCCCGGGGCGGCGCTCCGCATGGTGGCCCCCGACGGGAGCGCCGTCACCATGGAGCAGCACCACTCACTGGTAGCCCTTCCCGATCCGGAGGGGTTCCGCCCGCGCCTGAGGGATGGTCGCTCGTCCATTTTCAGCAGCAACTTCCTGGACTTCGCCCAGGGGATCGACGGTGACTACCGCTCCGGCTTCGCAGCGCGCTGGCGCCTCATCCCCTCGGACCCCGAGGCCTACCTCCGGGGCGAGCTGGTGGAACCGGTGGAGCCCCTGGTATTCCATATGGATCCGGGGATCCCCGAGCCGTACCGGACCGCCTTCATCGAGGGGGGGATGTGGTGGAACGAGATCCTGGAGGCGGCCGGCTTCCGGAACGCCTTCGACATCCGGGACCTCCCCGAGGGGGCGAACCCCCTGGACGCTCGCTACAACATGCTCTACTGGGTGCACCGGGTGGGGCCGGGTCCCTCGGTGGGACCGTCGTTCCGCGACCCGCGCACCGGTGAGATCCTGAAGACAGTGGTGCGCA
>PWZC01000269.1 GCA_003567615.1 Gemmatimonadota bacterium
AAGAGGCCCTCCGGGAGGAGTGGCTCCTGATCTTCCAGCACGATGCCTTCACGCCGTGGGGTCACCTGGCTCCCGACGGTCGGGGTCTCCGGGAGCCGGGGGTCTAGTCGGTCAGCCCGGTGGGTCGGATCGGCTCCGGGCCGGGCGAGGGTGACCTGGAGGGAGGCTTTCCATATATTCAGCAGGCTCGGCTCCAGACGCCCGGAGACCGGGCCGCCTGAGTCCCCGGTCCCGGGTCTCGTGGCGCTGGTCTTCCGGAGCCCGCAGGCCCTTCCCCCGGATCCCGACGCAACCCCGACAGAGGTGGTCCCCGCAATGAGCGACGCAGCCCGTACCCCGGTCATCGTCAGTGGAGCGCGCACGCCCATCGGTCGTTTCCTGGGCGGTCTCAGCCCGCTGGATGCTCCCGAACTGGGAGCCCTGGCGGCCAAGGCCGCCGTGGAGAGGTCCGGCGTTCCGGGCGAGGAGATCGATGAGGTCATCCTGGGCAACGTGGTGCAGGGCGGTGTGGGGCAGGCACCGGCCAGGCAAGCGGCCATCCGCTCCGGCCTTCCCGCCACCATCCCGGCGCTCACCGTGAACAAGGTCTGCGGGTCCGGGCTGAAGGCCGTCATGCTGGCGGCCCAGGCCATTCGGGCCGGAGACGTTCGCGCCGTGGTCGCCGGCGGTTTCGAGTCCATGTCCAACGTGCCCTACTTCCTCCCCGGGCTTCGGAATGGTCTCAAATTCGGCGATCGGAAGCTGGTGGACGGACTCATCCACGACGGACTCTGGTGTGCCTTCGGCCAGTGCCACATGGGGGGGCACGCCGAGTACACCGCCGCCAAGGCGGGGATTACCCGGGAAGAGGCCGACGCCTTTGCGTTGTCGTCTCACCAGAAGGCAGTGGACGCCATCGATGCCGGTCGCTTCGCCGCAGAGATCGTCCCGGTGGAGATCCAGGGACGGAAGGGATCCGTCATCATCGACACCGATGAGAGTCCGCGGAGGGAAACCTCCATGGAAGCGCTGGGTCGACTCCGCCCGGCCTTCCCCCAGGACGCGCCCGACGATATCGAGGACCTGGTGGTGACGGCAGGCAACGCGCCGGGGCTTAACGACGGGGGGGCTGCGCTTGTGGTGACTTCCCTGGAGTTCGCCCAGGCCCACGGGCTCAAGGTGAAGGCCCACATCACCGGGTATGCCTCGGGCGGCACCGAGCCCCGGGATCTCTTCTTCGCGCCCATTACCGCCGTCCGGCGTCTCATGGACCGGGCCGGCACCGAGATCGGGGATTACGACCTCTTCGAGGTGAACGAGGCCTTTGCGGTGCAGGCCATCGCCGACATGCGCGGGCTGGAGATGGATCCGGAAAGGGTGAATGTGAATGGGGGAGCGGTGGCGCTGGGTCACCCCATCGGCTGTTCCGGCGCCCGGGTGCTCATCACCCTTCTCTACGCCATGGAGGATCGGGATCTCCGTACCGGTCTCGCCACCCTCTGTCTCGGGGGCGGAAACGCCGTGGCGCTGTCGGTGGAGCGACGCTGATCTCCGGTGGAGCGACACGCCGGTTTCGGGGGACCTGCACCGACCTCCCGCGGACCGGTCGGGTCGGCGCCGGCATTCGGACCGAACTTCCTCAACGTGCGAGAGACAACTTCATGAAGATGGATACGGTGGCGGTGATCGGCGGGGGCCAGATGGGGAACGGGATCGCCCACGTCTGCGCCCAGAGCGGGCTGAACGTGCGAATGGTGGACATCTCCAGGGAGGCCGTGGAGGGAGGTGTGGCCACCATCTCCAAGAACATGGACCGCCAGGTCCGCAAGGATCGGATGACCGCCGAGGAGAAGGATGCCGCCCTGGGACGGATCCGCACGTTCACCGACCCGGCGGAGGCGGCTCCCGGCGCTCAGCTCATCGTGGAGGCCATCCCGGAGCGGCCGGAGCTAAAGTACGAGCTCTTCGCCTCCCTGGACGGGGCCGCGGATCCGGGTGCCATCCTGGCCTCCAACACCTCCTCCATCTCCATCACCGAGATCGCAGCCCGGACCGGGCGGCCGGAGAAGGTGATCGGGATGCACTTCATGAACCCGGTTCCGGTCATGCAGTTGGTGGAGGTGATCCGGGGGCTCGCCACCGATGACGCCACCACCGCGGCCGTCATGGGGCTCGCTCGGGCTCTGGGCAAGACGCCGGTGGAGGTCAATGACTTCCCCGGCTTCGTTTCCAATCGGATCCTCCTCCCCATGATCAACGAGGCGGTCTTCGCCCTCATGGAGGGGGTCGCCGAGGCAGAGGCCATCGACACGGTGATGAAGCTGGGGATGAATCACCCCATGGGACCGTTGGCCCTGGCCGATCTCATCGGACTCGATACCTGCCTCAGCATCCTGGAGGTGCTGCATCGAGACCTGGGTGACGACCGATACCGGCCCTGCCCCCTCCTCCGCAAGTACGTGGCGGCGGGATGGCTGGGACGGAAGAGCGGTCGCGGTTTCTACACCTACGGCGAGTGAGTGCCGCCATGCTGACGGCTGAGCAACTGGAGGTCCGTCGCCTCGCCCTGGACCTGGCACGGGGTGAGGTCCGACCTCATGTGGAGGAGTGGGACCGGCAGCGCCAGGTCCCCCAGGGAATCCTGGACGCCATGGCCGAGCTGGGATTCATGGGAATGCGCGTTCCGGAAACCCACGGGGGACTCGGATTCGACCTGCCCACCTATCTGGTGGCTCTCGAGGCGCTGGCCTGGGGCGACGCGTCGCTGGGGCTGGGACTCGCCGTCCACAACGGGCCGGTGACCCGCGCGGTCCATGCCTACGGCTCCGACGAACAGAAGGAGGCGTGGCTGCCCCGGCTGGCCTCGGGTGACGTCCTGGGCGCCTTTGCCGTGGCCGAAGGGGAAGCCGGCGGCGACCTGGCCTCCCTGGTGGTGCGGGCCGCCCCAACGGCCGATGGATCCGGTTGGACCCTCTCCGGTGAAAAGGCCTGGGTAACCAACGGTGATCGGGCCGGTCTCCTGGTGGTCCTGGCCCGTACCGGAGAAGAGGGAGACGGCCTCTCCGCCTTCCTCGTGGCTCGGGATACGCCCGGGATCCAGGTGGTGGAGAGGGAGCGTACCATGGGCTTCTCCGCAGCCGAGATCGTCACCGTTCGCTTTGACCGGGTGGCCCTCCCCTCCCAGGCCCTTCTGGGAGAGGTGGGCGATGGGCACGACGTGGTGGCGGATGCGTCGAATGTAGGACGGCTCGGGGTGGCCGCTGTGGCGCTGGGCATCGCCCAGGCGGCCTACGAACACGCCCTCCGCTACGCCGGCGAGCGGGAGCAGTTTGGTCGTCTGCTCCATGATTTCGGAGCCATCCAGGAGAAGCTGGCCGGGATGGCCCTGCGCATTGCCCAGGCTCGGAGCCTGCTCCTCCATGTCTCTGCGGCCGCAGAGGCGGAGGCTCCGGCGGAGGGGATCCACCCCGCCAGCCTCAGGGCACAGGTGGCCATGGCCAAGGTCGCCGCCAGCGAGGCGGCCAGTTGGATCGCCGATGAGGCCGTCCAGATCTACGGAGGATACGGTTACATGCGGGACTACCCCGTGGAGCGGCTCATGCGCGACGCCAAGGGCACCGAGATCCACGAGGGGTCCAGTGAGCTCCTCCGGATGTGGATGGCCCTGGATGCGGTGGGGGACGCCGGTCTCTCGTGATCCGTCTTCCCGCCCGGCGGGTGTCGCCGCCCACCATCCCCTCCCCTTGATTCTTCGTTTCGAACCCGCCTGAGCCGGGGGCGGGCCGTCGGGGCCGCCTCCACCGGTCCCAGGGGTCTGCGGACCGGTCAGCACACCAACCCGGAGCCGAACCGGATGAACGTCTTCGAGCTGTTGTCCGAGAAGGGTCACGAGCAGATCGTCTTCTGGTCCGAACCCGAACTCGGATATCGTGGGATCATTGCCATTCATGACTCGACCCTGGGCCCGGCACTCGGGGGAACCCGCTTCTGGAACTATGCGTCCGACCGGGAGGCCGTCATCGACGTGCTTCGCCTGTCCCACGGGATGACCTACAAGGCGGCCGTGGCCGGGGTGAACCTGGGGGGCGGAAAGTCGGTGATCATCGGGGACAATCGGATCCGGGATCGGGAGATGATCTTCCGAGCCCATGGCCGCGCGGTGGAATCCCTGGGAGGCCGGTACATCACGGCCGAGGATGTGGGCACGTCGGTGGACGACATGGAATTCGTCCGGATGGAGACCGATTCGGTGGTGGGGGTGCTCGGGGGATCGGGCGATCCCTCTCCGGTGACGGCCTTCGGCACCTACCAGGGAATCCGGGCGTGCGCCGAGCGACAGTACGGTCGCGCCTCCCTTTCAGGTCGCCATGTGGCGGTACAAGGGCTCGGAAATGTGGGGCGCAACCTGTGCGGCTTCCTGGCGGAAGATGGCGCTCGTCTCACCGTGACTGACATCGACGCGAAGCGGGTCGAGAGTGCCGTTCTGGAGTTCGGGGCCGAGGCCGTGGCTCCCGACGAGATCTACGGAGTGGACGCCGACATATTCGCTCCCTGTGCCCTGGGCGCCGTCATCAACGACGACACCCTGAAGGCGCTCAAGGTGGACATCGTCGCCGGGGCGGCCAACAACCAGTTGGCCCGGGAGTCCCATGGAGAGATCCTACATGAGCGGGGTATCCTGTATGCTCCGGATTATGTGATCAATGCCGGTGGCCTCATCAATGTCTACGGTGAGTTGCACGGGTGGACGTCGGATCGGAGTAAGCGGAAGGCCCAGGAGATCTTCACCACCCTTCTGCGGATCTTCGAGATGGCCGAGGAGGACGGTGTCCCCACGGGGACGGCGGCGGACCGGCTGGCGGAGGAACGGATCCAGCGGATCCGGCACCTGCAGCGCTCCACCCTCTGACCCGTCTGTTCCCCTGGCCCACGAAAGTGATCATCTTCGTCATCGAGTGATGCCCGCCGGCCCTGTGCCTGCACGCCATGGGTCGTAGAGAGTCCTCCATCCGTCATCCATCCCAAGGGAGTTCCAGAGTCATGTCCCGTCCCTACGCCCACCTCCGCGCAACGGATCCCGAGATCTATCAGGCCGTGCAGGCCGAGACCCGGCGGCAGGCCTATGGTCTGGAGCTCATTGCTTCGGAGAACTTCGTGTCCCGTGCCGTCATGGAAACCATGGGCACGGTGATGACGAACAAATACGCCGAGGGACTCCCAGGAAAGCGGTACTACGGGGGATGCGAGTTCGTGGATCAGGCCGAGGAGCTGGCCCGGAGTCGGGCGCTGGAGCTCTTCGGGGCCGACCATGTGAATGTCCAACCCCACTCCGGCGCCCAGGCCAACATGGCCGTCTTCCTAGCCTTCCTGAAGCCCGGGGATTCCATCCTGGGGATGAGCCTGAGCCATGGTGGGCACCTCACCCACGGATCTCCCGTAAACGCTTCCGGGATTCTCTACGACGTCACCTCCTACGGAGTGGACGAGGAGAGCGGCCTCGTGGATTACGACGCCGTACGGGACGCCGCCCTCCGCATCGGTCCGCGCATGATCATCGCCGGGGCCAGCGCCTACCCGCGGATCCTGGACTTCGAGGCGTTCGGCCAGATCGCCCGGGAAGTGGATGCCCCCCTCCTGGTGGACATGGCCCACATCGCCGGTCTGGTTGCCGCCGGTGTCCATCCGAGCCCGGTGCCCCATGCCGACCTGGTCACCACCACGACCCACAAGACCCTCCGTGGCCCGCGGGGTGGCCTCATCCTCAGTCGGGCCGAACACGCTCGGGCCGTGGACAAGGCCGTATTTCCAGGCACCCAGGGTGGCCCGCTCATGCACATCATCGCAGCCAAGGCCGTGGCGTTCCGAGAAGCGCTGGATCCGTCGTTCCGGGGGTATCAGGAGCAGATCGTGGCCAACGCCCGGGCGCTTGGCGCCCGCCTGATGGAGCGAGGACTGGACCTGGTATCCGGTGGGACCGATACCCATCTGGTGTTGGTCGATCTCCGGAACCGGGGCGAGCTCACAGGGAAGGAGGCCGAGACCCGACTCGAGTCGGCGGGAATCACCGTGAACAAGAACACGGTTCCAGGTGAGACCCGCTCCCCCTTCGTCACCTCCGGCCTCCGGATCGGGACTCCGGCGCTGACGAGCCGTGGGATGAAGGAAGCGGAGATGGTGCGGGTGGCCGACTGGATCGCCGACATCGTGGACGCGCCGGGAAGCGACGAGGTTCGGGACCGGGTGCGCGGCGAGATCATCGAGTTCTGCCGCCAGTTCCCCCTGTACCCTGAGCTTCTGGATGACTGACCGGCGCCGGATCGCACCCCGTGATGGCCAGCTCCCCGGTCCAGCGGGCGCTTGGGGCCCTGAAGCCCTGGCGTCCACCGCCGACGCATCCCACTATCCTCCGTATGACTGAAGTCCAATTTGCCGAGGAGATCCTGGAGCGACTCACCCGTCGCAATCCCCATTTCCAGGGGAAGGCGTACGGGTTTGTCCTGTCCGCTCTCCACTACGTCATGGACGGCCTCGAGAATCCCCGTCATATCTCCGGCACCGAGCTCGCCCACGGGGTCCGAGCCCTGGCCATCCGGGAGTTCGGACCCATGGCCCGGACGGTCCTGGGTTTCTGGGGCATCCACAGTACCGAGCACGTCGGTGAGATCGTCTTTGCCCTGGTTGAAGCCGGGGTCCTCATTAAGGAGGACAACGACTCCCTCGAGGATTTCCGGGATCTGTTCGATTTCGAGGTGGCCTTCGAGCGGGAGTACCCGTGGGGGACCGGAGGGTGATTCCAGAGGGACCCGGGAGGCCCCTTTCGCCGGTTCCTGTCCTATGATCCTTCCATGAACCCTTCTCCCCGCATCCCCTTTCTCGGTCGTCCCGAGTTGGCGCTTCCCACCGGCGCCGAAGCGGCGGCCTTCGATCGCCGGGCCATAGAGCGGCTGGGTGTTCCTGGACCGGTCCTCATGGAGAACGCCGGTCGTGAGGCCGCGCGCCTGCTTCATCAACTGGTCCCCCGAGGCCCCGTGGCCGTCGTCGTGGGCTCCGGGAACAATGGGGGGGACGGGGTTGTCCTGGCCCGGACCCTCACGGC
>PWZC01000062.1 GCA_003567615.1 Gemmatimonadota bacterium
TCCCCGACATGCGTCGAGGGCCGGCCGTGGTGATCCTCCCGCGGCCCCTGGAGCAGACCACCATCGTCATGGCCCAGCCCGGGGGGATCGTCCAGGAGGACAGTCCGGACTACTTCGCCTCGCGGGTGGCGGACCTGATCCTGGGGGGAGGGGGGTTCAGCTCCCGGCTCATGACCCGGGTCCGGTCCGAGGAGGGAATGACCTATGGCGCCTCGTCGCTCTGGACCACCCCGGTCCGGCACGAGGGACTGGTGGGAGCGGTGACGGCCACACGCCCCGAACGGACGGTGGAGGCGGTGGAGCTCATCCTGGAGATCCTGGATGAGCTGCGGACCGAGGAACCTGGTGCCGACGAGGTGCAAACGGCGCTGGACCAGATCCTCAACGGGTACGTCTTCGCCTTCCAATCGGCCCGACAGGTGGTCTCCCGCCGGATGGGCGACCTGGTACAGGGGCTTCCCGAGGACTGGATGGAGCGATACCTCCAGGGAATCGGAGCCGTAACCCCCGAAGACGTCCTCCGGGTCGCAGGGAGGCACATCGACCCCACGGCCATGACCATCCTCCTGGTGGGAGATCCGGACCGCTTCGGACCGGGGATGGAGCGCCTCGGCGAGCTGGGTCCGGTCTACCGCCTCTCCACCGACGGGAGCCTGAGCCCCTTTACGCCGGACTCCGTTCCTTGACGGCCACGTGGATGGCCGCGATGCCTGCCGTGAGGTAGCTCCACTCCGCCCGCCGGAAGCCGTTGGCCTCGAGCATTCCGGCCAGCGCCTGAGGTCCGGGGAATTCCTTCACCGATTCGGGCAGGTAGCTGTAGGCCCAGGGATGACCGGAGACCACCCGGCCGATGAGTGGCAGGATGCGGTGGAAGTAGAAGAGGTAGAATCCGCGCATGAATCGGTTGGGGGGCGTGGTGAACTCCAGGATGACCAGGCGCCCCCCCGGGCGGAGGATCCGGGCGAATTCGGCGAACCCCCGTGCCGGATCCGACAGATTCCGGACGCCGAACGCCACCATGGCGCGGTGGAACGACCCGTCCGGGAAGGGAAGACGCAGGGTATCCCCACAGACCGGGGTGATGCGGCGGCCCTGGAGCTTCCCCTGTCCCTCCACCAGCATGGGACGGGCGAAATCCGACGCCACCACCTGCCCGGCAAATCCCTTCCTCCCCGCCAACTCCAGACTCAGGTCGTAGGTCCCGGCGCAGGCGTCCAGGACCCGGACATGGGGGTCGCCGGCGGGCACATCCAGAAGATCCACCGCCCGACGCCGCCAACGGCGGTCGATGTTGAGGCTGAGGACGTGGTTCAGGAGATCGTAGCGGGGCGCGATCTCGGAGAAGAGGGTCCGGACCTGCCGCTCGCGGGCCTCGCCCTGGTGGGGACGGGCCTCGGGTGTCGTCGCCATCGAAGCGCCTGTCGGATAGCTTGTGGTAGAACGCTCCGGTCGGGACCGAAGCCGTGGAGCAGTCGAGTACCTCGAATCGCTCCGGGAGATCCTGTTCCGGCGATTCTGAAACTCGCCCCCTCCGTCCTCCGTAGGGAGGGCTGAGGGGAGATCCGCCCCGTCCGAAGTCCGTCCGACGCCGGGGACCCAGGCGCCGGGAGCTCGGCGGATGGCCACCCGAACCACCTCTGGACCACGGAGTCCAAGCGACTGTGGACTACGCACAGCTCGACGATGGAGAACTGGCTGCCCGGGCCTGCGAGGGCCGGGAGCCTGCGTTTCGCGAGCTTCTCGCTCGATACGAGAGGCCCGTGTTCTCCCTTGTATTCCGCATGGTGCGGAACCGGGAGACCGCCGAGGACGTGGCCCAGGAAGCGTTCGTCAAGGCATTCAACGCCATCCACACCTACAACCCCAGCTACCGCTTCTCCAACTGGATCTTCAAGATCGCCAACAATATGGCCATCGATCGCCTCCGGAAGCGGGAACTGGACACCGTCTCCATCGACGGAGCCCCGGGAGCCAGCTCCGCCGAAGAGGAGCAGCGCACCAGCATCGACATTCCCGACGGCGGTGAGACCCCGGATGCCTACGTCGAGAACCGGGAGCTGGGCTCCCAGATCGAAGCGGCCCTGGGGCGCCTCCGGCCGGAGTACCGCACGGCCGTTCTCCTGCGGCATGTGGAGGGTCACAGCTATCAGGAGGTCTCGGCCATCATGGATGTGCCCCTGGGCACCGTGAAGACCTACATCCATCGGGGGCGCAGCGAATTGAAGGGCCTTCTTACGGAGGCGACGGTATGAACCCCGGAATTTCCCGAAACCCAGGTGGCCGCGAATCCGTAGGGAGAGGTGACCCCTCGTCGGATCTCGGTCCGGCACGACCCGTCCAGGAGGACCGGTGAACACGCCCAACACCCATCTCGATAGCGACACGCTCCAGGCCTACCTGGAGGGTGAGCTCCCCGAGGCGCGGCTCGGCACGGTGGAAGCCCACCTGGCCGGGTGCCCCCGGTGTGCGGCGGAGCTGGAGGGCTGGCAGGTGCTTTTGTCCGAGCTGGACGACCTGCCGGCGCTGGCGCCGTCCCTGGAGTTCGGGGACCGTGTCATGGCCGGGATCCGAACGGCGGAGGCCTCGGCGTCGGAGCTGGTTCCGGAAGCGTTGAAGCCGGAGTCACCCGCGGTGGTGTGGTGGCGGCGCCTTCTGCCCTGGTCCGGCGGCCCCAGGGTCACCGGTTCGGGTCATCTGGCGCCGGAGGTCATCCAGGACCTCCTGGATGGGGCCCTCCCCGGGCGTCGCCTCGTCATGGCTCGGGAGCACCTGACCCAGTGCCCGCACTGCCGGGGCGAGGTGGCCGAGTGGGAGGCCGTCTTCTCCACACTGGGGGCGATTCCCCCACTCGAGCCTTCTCCGGGCTTTGCGGAGCGGGTCATGGCGGCCTACGCCACCGCGGCCCGAGCCCCCGCTCCAGTACCGGCGGGCCTTGAGCGCGTGCTGGACTGGGTGGAGAAGGCCGCCCGCGCCGGCGGACGCTTCCTTCCCAGCACGCCACGTTCCTGGGGGCTGCTCGGGGCCGTGGCGGCCATCCCCTCCGTAGCCATGGTGGTAGCGGTGGGGGCCGTCGTGGCCCATCCCCTCGTGTCGTGGGGAGCCCTGGCGACCTTCCTCCGCTGGCGAGTGGGAGACTGGATCGGGACCGGAGGCGCCTGGGCGTCACAGCAGGTCCTGGACACTCCGTTGGCCGCAACGCTCTGGGACGCGGTCACAGCCCTTTCGGCGGCGCCGGGTGCAACCCTGGCCCTCCTGATCGGAGCCTGGACGCTCACACTGTCCGCCGTCTGGATCCTCTATCGAAACGTTTTCGCTCCTCCCCTGCAGGTGGGACGTCATGAATAGAATCGCGCGCTGCTTCAGCGCCTTCCTCATCCCTCTGCTCCTGCTGGTGCCTGGCTCCCTCATGGGGCAGGTGGTCGATGGAGGCATCCTTTCCCACCAGGTGGTGGTCGCCGGCGGCGGGTCCTCCCTGGAGTTGGAATTCCGGGACGGACGGGAGCTTTCCCTCGAGCTTCGGAACGGACAGGTGCTCATCAACGGTTCCGAGGTGGGCCGCTACGGGCCGGGAGATGACCTGGAGGCCGCCTGGCGCACGCTCCTGGCACGGGCCGTGGCGCTGGACAACGGCATCATGGCCGATCTGCTTCGGGAGTGGAGCATTCCGGCCGGGCTCGATGACGAGACGGCTGAGGCGGCACAGACGCTCCGGAACCGACTCCGCTCCGAGCTGGATCGGGGTCAGGACGCACCCTCTCCCGCCTTCCGTCTTGAAGGGTCCGAGGCGGAAGCCCGGGTCGTTACCGAACTCCTGACCCGACCCGAGCGGCTGCGAGCGCTGGCAGCTGCCGTCGCCGACCTCTCGCCCCGGGAACTCCGTGTGCACGTCCGGGAAACGGTGGACATCCCGGAAGGGGACCGGGTGACCGAATCCCTCCTGGGGTTGGATACCGACCTGACGGTAGACGGGCGGATCGAGGGAGACGTGATCCTCCTGGGCGGCTCTGTGGCCATGGGGAGCCAGGGGGCCATCGACGGGCGCCTCCACTGGTTCGACACCCGGGGCGCCGACGAGATCACCGACCGGGTCGGTGGAGGAGCCGTCCGGATCGAGCCGGTCCCCGCCCGAGCCGAAGGTGAGCTGCGGGACGAGATTCGCCGGGAGGTCGAGGCCGCGCTGGAGTCGGAAGCCCGACCCGGGGATCGCTCATCTCCCGGGCCGGTGCGGGTGATCAGCACCACCCGCGAGGGCTCCGGTTTCTTCCGGAATCTGGGCGGGGGAATCGTCAAGATCCTGCAGACGCTCATCACCTTCGGGATTCTTCTGGCTCTGGGGCTGGCGGCCTTGCACTTCTTCCCCCGGCACTTCGAGGTGGTTGCTCGTACCGCCCGGAACGCGCCAGGGCGATCCGGGCTCGTGGGGCTGGCTTCCGGTGTGCTGGCCTTCCCGGTGTGGATCGTGGGAATCATCCTGCTGACCGTTACCATCATCGGGATTCCGGTCATGCTTCTCTGGCTCCCACTCTTTCCCCTGGCCATGGCGGTGGCCGCTCCCCTGGGGTTCCTGGCGGTGTCACGAAACGCCGGGAACTGGCTCTCGCGACGGGACCTGCAGGGTTTGGACGCCCTGAGCGGATCCCGTCCGGCGGTTCAACTGGCCGGAGGGTTGGCCCTGCTCCTGGGGCTTTTCGCCCTGGCAGGGATCTTCCAGATGGGTGGGGGTTGGTTCTCCTTCTTCCGCGGCCTCGTGACCTTTGTCGCCGTCCTCCTCGTGGTGATCACGGGCACGGTGGGCCTCGGGGCCGTCGTCCTCTCCCGTGGCGGCCGGGACCCCCTCTACGCCGGGCCCGCATGGACGTGGGATGAGGAAGACCCCTGGGACGATGTGCCCCCTCCCCCGAGTTCGCCCTCTCCCGGTGGAGGGGGAGGGCCTGGAGGAGGAGGGCCTGGAGCCGGAGGCGCACGGCCGGCATCCCCCCCGGCACCTCCAGGTGCCGATGCCGAGACCGAGGCCCGTCGAAGCCCAGTGGAGCCCTCCCACGGAGACGCCGAGGCTACCGCTGACCGGAGGCCGGACCATGATGGCTAGAGGTCCCCGACGGTTGGTCTGGATGGGGCTGGCGCTCACACCGGTCCTCCTGGCGGGGCTGGCGCCGGTGGGAACGCCCCTGGGCCCGGCGAAGCTGGTGGCCCAGACCCCAGCAACCGTGCAGGCCGCGAGGGACGTGGGTACGGAGCGCGAGCTGCGGGTGGATGTCCGGTATGGCGTGGGCTCGTTCTCCCTCACTCCGGCCGCCCCCGGGCGACTCTATCAGTTCCGGGCCAACTTCGATGAGGAAAGCCGTCAGATCTCGCACCGCTACCGGGACGGACACCTGGAAATCACCACGGAGGTCGAGGGATCATCGCGTCTCCGTGACGGATTCCGGCGGAGCACGGACCAGGGCGAACTGAACCTCCGCCTGGGCGACCGGGTCCCGACCCGGCTCTTCCTCGAGCTTGGAGCCGTCCAGGGAGAGCTGGAGTTGGGCGGAATCCCCTTGCGCCAGTTGGAGTTCACCACCGGTGCCTCGGACACCAATCTCCGGGTCTCCCGTCCCAATCCTGAAGCGATGGACTTCGCCCACTTTCAGGTCGGTGCCGCCTCCTTCCGGGGCCGCGGGCTGGGACACCTCAATGCCGGGGAGATCAAGGTCGACGCGGGGGTCGGCGACGTGCGGCTGGAGCTGGACGGGCTTCGCCGGAACCGGACACGGCTCGACATCTCCATGGGACTCGGTAATCTCGAGATCGCCGTGCCCCCGGAAGCGGGAGTTCGCTTGGTCCGGAACGGATTCCTGGTCTCGGTGGACGCGCCCGGACTGGTGCGAAGCGGTAACGTCTGGGAATCCCCCCAGTGGGCGGAAGCCTCCCGTTCCGTGGAGATCCACCTGGACGCGGCGCTGGGAAACGTGTCGGTGGAGCGTCTTCGTCCATGATCCCGGCTACGGCGCCGCAACCGAACCGGCGTTGCCGGGGTAGCTCACTGAAACACCCGCTATCAGCTCAACAGCTTCAATGGGAAGGAGGCGTGCCGCGTGCCGCCCATCCCCTAGACCTCTACCTGGGAGAACCCGCATGATGGGCACCCTACTGACCTTCTTCGCCGTCGGGTTCATCACCCTCGTCGTGCTCGGCGTCGTCCTTTCCGTGGTGGGGACCGCCTTCTCCCTGGCCTTCGGCCTCGGCGGATTCCTCCTTTTTACGGTAGCACCCATCATCCTGGTGGGATGGGTCGTCCTCAAGATCCTGGACCGTCGAAAGGACCGGACGGCACTGTCGGATGGCGATCGGGACTGGCTCGAGAGCGGACGCTGATCCGGACGGCTACACCCTCCTCCACGTCCAGGAGGCGGGCGGCGGAGTCATCCCGCGCCGCTACCTCCACTCTCCGGTCCGAATTGGCCAGGGCCAGGAGCTCGCCGGGCTCTACCTCACCGTAGGTCTGCCGGACCGGAATGCGCCGACCGGCAATCTCCACCTCCGATGCCCCTTCCAGCAGTCCACCGTCCAGATTCGTCACCAGATTTCCGAAACGATCCCGGACGATGACCTCGCCGACGACGCCTTCCGCCTCGCGACGGACAGCGGGCCGGGACAGCAGGACCGGATCCTCCACGGAGGACCCGAGGCGAGACAGATGAATGCCGCGGGCCAGATACGCCGCCGCCGGTGCAAAGAGATCCCTCCCATGGAAGGTCCGGCTCTCCGGCGGCTTGAGGTAGGCTCCGGGCTCCAGCTCCACGGCTCGCCATGGGAGATCCGAAGCCAGGATCGGTGTGGCCAGACCGTTGTCCGGTACCACGAGAAAGCGGCGCTCCACCTCCACGGCCAGGGCCCGACGCCCCGTCCCCACCCCCGGATCCACCACGGCGAGGTGAACCGTACCCCGAGCGAACCGATCCCAGTACCGCTCCAGGGCAAGGGACGCCCCGCGGACATCCCCCTGATCCAGGTCGTGGGAGATGTCGTCCAGGAGCACTCCGGGGAAGATGGATGAGATCACACCCTTCA
>PWZC01000190.1 GCA_003567615.1 Gemmatimonadota bacterium
CTATGGCGCAGCACACGGATTTCCGGTGGGTTGGGACATGGCCGCGCATGCCCCAACCCCTTCCCATACCGCCCGCCGATGGTCGGGCTCCACGGCAGCGCCGGCGTATCGCCCAGCCGGTACTGTCTATCGCCCTCGCCGTCCCACCGAGACGCCCCTGTACCCGGTGGTCCAGTACCATCTGGAGACCTTCCTGGCCGAGTCGCAGAGCGCCGACCCCATGGGCTGGGGCGTCCCGTCGTGGGTGGAGCGCGATTTCCGCAGCTACCTGCGCTGCGGCATTACCGTCGCTCCGCTCCGGTGAGCCTCCGGGTTACCGCCTCAATTCCTCCTTCCGCCGCAGGGGCTGTCGCCGCCGGGTACGTCATGCTCCGCCTCCCGGGGGCAGTGGCGCCCCTCTTCCTCGAGTGGCTCCACGCCCACGTTCCGGACCGGGCGGGAAAGGTTCGCTCCCGATTGGAGCAAATCCGGGGAGGAAGGCTGAATGACCCGGCGTTCGGCTCCCGCATGCTTGGCGAAGGTCCATTTGCACGGCAGGTGGCGGACCTCTCCCGGGTCGCCAGGACCCGAGCAGGCCTGCACCCGCGTATGCCCCCCCTCAGCGGGAAGCACTTCCGCCGGCCCGTGGCCAGAGGTTCGGGGCAGCTTTCCCTCTTCTGAGGGGCGTGCGCCGGAACCCCGTCACGCCACGGGAGACTCACCCACCGCACTCCTGGCCGTGGTGCGGGTCACACCCGGCCTCCAACCGGCTCGATGTTCTGGTTCACGTGGAAGAAGTTCTCGGGATCGTACCTGTCCTTCACCCGCTCCAGACGCTCATAGTTGTCACCGTAGGTGGCACGGATCCGGTCATTCCCCTCCTCCATCATGAAGTTGACGTAGGCTCCATCCGCCGTATGGGGGATCAGTGCCTCCCAGTAGTCCCTTGCCCCCCGCCGGATGAGGGGGACGTTCGATGGATCGGGATCGACTCCGGCGATGACCATGGACCAGTTCGCGTCGCGATGTCGCCAAGCGGTATCGCCCGGATCGATTCGCTGTGGAGCCCCATCCACGGGATAGAGATGCATGGTGGACTTGGAGGTGGGCACCGACCCATGGCGAATGTGTTCGGCGATGGCCTCGTCCGAGATCTCTTCCACGAAGTGCCCCTTCCAGTACCACTGATCTCCGGGCGGATAGAGGCCGTCGAACATGCCCTGGAGTTGCGGATAGGGCATGGGCCCCGTGAACTCGAAGAGGGGCTCAGCCACATCCCGGGCCGCTTGAATCACGGCATCGGCCTCATCCTCGGGGAGGGTGATGGACCAGAGTAGCCCGCATACCTTCCGGCCGTGCAGCTCCTCCGGAAAGGGAGGCCCAGCGGGTACCGCAGCGGTGAGGTAGAAGGCGTACACATCCTCCGGCGCTCCCCGAGACCATTCCCGATACCACCGGAGCGTCGTCTCCAGTTCATCCATGGGCCAGAACAGGGGACCCGCAACCACACTCCGAACGGGGTGGAGCCGGTATTCGAAGGAGGTAACCACGCCGAAGTTCCCGCCCCCTCCCCGGAGAGCCCAGAACAGGTCTGAGTTCTCGTGCTCGCTGGCCTGAACGAGATGGCCGTCGGCCAGCACCACGTCCGCGCTCACAAGGTTGTCGATGGTCAGGCCATACTTCCTGGTCAGATATCCGTGGCCGCCTCCCAGTGTGAGACCACCCACTCCGGTGGTTGAGATCACCCCGCTCACCGTGGCGAGCCCGAAGGCGTGGGTGGCGTGGTCCACATCCCCCCAGGTACATCCGGGTTCGACGCGGACCCTCTTGCTCCGGGGATCCACCCGGATGCCCTTCATGGGCGAGAGGTCGATGACCAGGCCGTCATCCACCAGGGCGAGGCCCGGACCGTTGTGGCCTCCGCTCCGCACTGCGGTTTCCAGTCCCTGGTCCCGCCCGAAGTTCACGGCGTGCACCACGTCGGCCACGTTGTGGCACCTGACGATGAGCCCGGGCCGTTTGTCGATCATGGCATTGTAGATGGTCCTTTCCTCCTCATAGTTCATGTCTCCGGGTATGATCACCTCTCCTCTCAACGTCTCCCGGAATGCATCCAGGGCCTGGGCACTCATGGTTACTCCTCGGTTGATGTCTCATCCACGTCGTCGGTCATATCAATGGTTGGTCACCCCACGGGCGACTCAGCCACCGCCCTCCGGGCCTCGGCCACGCCCGGGCGATCGCTCCTGGGATTGACCACCTCCAGGAGGGTGGTGAAGTGGGCTCGGGACTCTTCGTCCAATCCGGCACTGCCGGCGGCTCGGGCGGCCCCCAGGAGACTCCGGTACCGTTGGGGCCAGACCTCGAGTCCGGCTTCATAGGCCCCCATGGCTTCGTGGGGCCTGTCCAGATCCTGGAGCAGATCCCCCAGGGCCTCGTAGGGTGGAAGAAGGGCACCGGGGGTGATGGGATGCTTCTGTACCGTCCCCTCCAGCTCCGCTGCCTCACGGGTCAGGGCCACTGCCCGCGCTTCGTCACCCTGGGCCCAGGCGATCCGTCCGGAGAGAATGAGGCGATCCGCCTCGATGTAGGTCCGGTAGGCAGCCTCACCGGCCGCCTCCGCATCGTCGCGGAGAGCCATGAGTTCCTCTTCCGCTTTCTCTGCACCGGCCAGATCACCGGTCATGACAGCACCCATCCCACGAGCGAACCAGGAGAGGGCCTGGGGCCATTCGTAGCGCTCCCACTCCACGTAGTCGGGCTCGCCGATGCGAAGCGCCGCCGCCTCATCCCAGTCCCGTCGCTCCAGGGCGAAGCGGGCGGGCATGACGGCCAGGTGGAAGGCGCTGCCTAAGTCTTCCTGATAGGGGCCGGTGATCAGGGCCCGTTCAAGGATGCGTCTGCCCAGCTCGTCCTCACCCCGCTGCAGGTGGCCATAGAGCTTGTAGTCCATGCCGTGGATGTAGTGGATGGAGATCCGGTCTCCCACCGGATGATCCAGTGCCGCCTGGGCTGAACGCCGATTCCACTCGATCACCTGGGGCCAGTCTCCCAGGCGAACATAGATGTGGCTCGGCATATGGAGGGCATGGGGCACGTGGGGCGCCAGGTCGGAATAGGCATCCACCACATGGAGGTGCTCTTCGGCCCGGCCGCCGGCATCATCGGCGTGGATGATGTAGTGGATGGCGCCGGGGTGGCGGGGCTCGGCTTCATGGACGTCAGCCAGGATGGCGGCGGCTCGGGCGTGCTCAGCCAGTTGATCGTCGGCCACCTGCCCGGCGGCCAACACGGCCAGGCCATGGAGGGTTGCCACCTCAAGATCCTCCGGGCGCTGCCTGTGGGCTTCCTCCATGGCACCGGCCCAGCGCTCGATGCGGGGCCACCACTCGTCGGACTCCGGGTTCTCCCAGAATGCCGCGGCGGCAGCGACCAGGAGCCGCTCCCGCTCGCCTTCAGGACCCAGTTCACGGGCTCGCTCCACCGCCTCCCACCCCTGGACCCGGGTATCCAGATCGGGGCGTCCGGGCCAGAGGGGCTGGAAGAGGCTCATGGAGACCCCCCAGTGGGCCATGGCACAGCCGGGATCCCGGCTTGCGATGGCCTGGAATTCACCCCGGGCCTGCTGGTACATCATGTGATGAAGGAGGGCCACCGCACGGTTGAACTCATCCTCCACGGCAGGACTGCAGTTCACCTGGAAGTCCACTGCTCCCAGGTCGCTGGATCCGTCCGTCCAGTCGGCCGCGTGAACTACGGTCCCATCCGGTGATTGGGCCCCGTGGGGTGCGGATCGGTCCTGCGACTCGGTCGCATGGGTTGCAGTCTGGGCAGTCTCGGACCCTGCCGTAAGCGCCGCCGTCCCAGGCGCCGCCTCTCCCGTCTCGGGAGGTTCGCACGCCGTGGCCAGGAAGAGGACGCTCAGGATCAGAAGAAGCTTGTTTCGCATGCCAACCTCCGGCTTGAGAGGGCGTTGGGCACGGGAAGCGCTTGTCCCGACACCCGAAGGGCTTCTATGCATAAGAGGCAGCTCTCGCCCCGCTATCGATCCGTTCTCGATTGGATCTCGCTCCGTCCCGGACCGGCGACATGATCCGCCTCGTCACTCTCGGCGGCATCGACCTGAGGGGGCCTTCGGGTCCCCTGTCGGGGAGGATCGTCCAGCCGCGACACCTGGCACTTCTCGCCGTGCTTGCCCGGACGCCAGGCGCCGCCCTCACCCGGGGCAAGTTGGTGGGACTCCTCTGGGCGGAGGTGCCCGAACGCACCGCTCGCCGGCGTCTCTCCGATACCCTCTACGCCATCCGCAAGGAGTTGGGCAAAGAGGTGGTTCGGTCCACCGCCGGGCGACTCCGCCTCGACCCCGATCTGGTGGAGAGTGACGTCGCCTACTTCGAGGCCGCTCTGGACCGTGGAGACCTGGAGGCGGCGGCGGAGTTCTACGGAGGGCCGTTCCTGGACGGATTCCACCTGGGAGAGACCCGTTCTTTCGACGAATGGGTAGACCGGGAACGTCTCGCTCTTTCCCGGCAATACCGGGAAGCCCTTGAACGCCTGGCCGGTCGGACCGAGGAGGCAGGAGACTGGCCGTCGGCTGTGCGATGGTGGCGGAGGCGCTTCGCCGCGGACCCCACAGACAGCCGGGTGACCGCCCGCCTCATGCAGGCCATGGCAGCGTCGGGAAACGCCCCGCGGGCCGTGGCCCAGTTCCGCATCCACGAGGAAGCCCTACGACGTGAACTCGGCCTCCCGGTCTCGGAGAGATTGAGGGAGATGGTGGAGTCGCTCACCTCCGCCCCACCGGAGGGGTTGGACAGGGGGAGACCCCGGGACATCCCGGACGAAGGGGACGACTCCCACTCATTCTCTGCACAGAGGCCAGGCCGAACCGCCGGCCCATGGGCGCCAGCGGACGAAGCTCCTCGCTCCGACCCGCCCGGCGAACTCACGTCTTCCGGTCTGTCTCCAGAGCCTGTCCGTCCCGAGGCGGCCCCAGGCCACACGCTATCCCGCCTCCTCACCCTGGCCCTGGCCGTGACCGTCCTGGCTGTGGGGGGGATCTGGCTCCTGCGGGATCAGGGTGGCGAAGCCGTGGCGGGCATCCCCGACGCCCAAGCCGGTGTGCCACCGGCGGCCCTCGACCACTTCGAGCAGGGGAATGCCTACCTGGCTCGGCGCTTCTCCGAGGATGCGGTGAGGGCAGCCATCGGCCAGTTCGAGGAGGCCACCGCCCGCGACGCCACCTTTGCCGCGGCGTGGCGGAGCCTCATCCACGCCCGTCTCTGGCTGGTCTGGGTCCTGGACGACCCGGACCAGGGAGACCGGGCCCGAGCCGACCTGGATCAGCTTCTGGCACTGGATCCCCGGGATCCGGACGTCCGCATGGGGAAGGGGTGGTTCCTCTACTACGGAGAGCGTCGCTACCCGGAGGCGCTGGAAGAATTCGAGGCGGCGGCGGCGGCCCGTCCCCATGACCCGGAGATCCTGAGGGTGATGGGCTTCCTACGGCAGCGGCTGGGTCGCTGGGATGAAGCCGTGAGCACACTGGAGCGGGCCATGGAACTCGCCCCCCGGGATGCCGAGCTCATCTTTTCCGCAGGTCAGACCCTGCGCTTGATGGGCCGTCCGGAGGAGGCGCTGGAGCGGTACGAAAAGGCCTTCTCACTGGTCCCCGAGGAAGACGTGGGGTTCCTCCTCTCTTCTGTGGAGCACGCCCATCTGGCGCTGGGAGACACGGCCCGGGCCCGGGAGGTTCGGGAGCGCGCAAGGGAGCTGAGCGCTGGGGCGTGGCACGGTGGAAGGGCGGAGTTCTACGGCAACGACCCGGAGGCCGCCGCCCAGCGAATCCGGAGCCTTCCGGCTCATTCCTCCAACGAGCAGATGTTCCGCCTCGACGCGCTGGCGGATGCCCACGACCGAATGGGCGATCCGGCAGGGCGCCGGCTCTACGCCGACTCCCTTCTGGAGTTGGCCCGGTCGCAGGCCCCGGACCGCGTGGAAGGCGCGCGTGGGCAGGCTGCGGCCCTGGCCTGGGTCTTCGTGGGGCTGGCCCATATCCACTTGGACCGGAACCATGAGGGCCTCCAGGCCGTGGAGCGGGGAATGGCCCTGGAGGCTTCGTTCCACGATGCCCTCATGGCCCCCTTCCTGGCGGCCCCGGCGGCTCGCGCCTACGCCCGGGCCGGCGAGGCGGAGCGGGCCCTGGACTTGCTGGCCCGGGTCTCCCGCCGTCCCGCCATCTTCTCTTCCACCGATCTGGCCATGGACCCTGAGTGGGACAGCCTGCGGGATCACCCGCGGTGGCCTGAAATCGCAAGATCAGAGTTCCACCCGACGGAGCAATTGGGCGTTCAGGGCAACGATCACCGTGCTGGCCGACATGAGGACCGCCCCCACCGCCGGTGAGAGGAGGATTCCCCATCAAGCGGATCAAGCCCTATCGGGGCTCTCGGGCCCTCACACCCGGCCTTCTGCTTCATCTCCCTCTCCGGAATGCACGCATGGCTGATCCAGCCATGGCGCAGCACACGGATTTCCGGTGGGCTTGGGCATGGCCTCCCATGCCCCAGCACCTTCCCATACCGGCCACCGATGGTCGGCCTCCACCATAGAACCGGCGTACCGTCCGGCTGGTGCCGTCTATCGCCCCCGCCGTCCCACCGAGACGCCCCTGTACCCGGTGGTCCAGCATCACCTGGAGACCTTCCTCGCCGAGGGGCACGAGGCCGACCCCATGGGCTGGGGCGTCCCGTCCTGGGTGGAGCGCGACTTCCGCAGCTACCTGGGGTGCGGCAGTGGGTGCTGTCCGTGCCCAAGCGGCTTCGGCCCTTCCTGCACCAGACGCCTGAGGTGGCGAGCGGGGTGCTCGGCATCTTCCTCAGGGCGCTCAGGTCTGCGCTCCGTGACGCAAGCCTGGGCGCGCCGGCCGCGGTTCGCGACGCGCAGCTCGGAGCCATCTCCTTTCTCCAGCGCTTCGGGAGTTCTCTCAACCCGCACTACCACTACCACGTACTGGCCCTCGACGGCGTGGTCTCCGGCGACGTCGAGCACGATGTCCGGTTCCA
>PWZC01000024.1 GCA_003567615.1 Gemmatimonadota bacterium
CGATCCGAGTCCCGGACCCGGTACTTCTCCAGCGTCCGCTCCAACGCGTCGTCCAGATCGATCCCCTGCTCGTTGGCCAGGGCCAGCAGCACGAAGAGGATGTCGGCCATCTCCAGCGCCAGCTCCCGGTCCCCCTCCCCGGGCTTCTTGGGCTTGGCACCGTAGCGGTGGTTCAGCTCACGGGCCAGCTCGCCCACCTCCTCAACGAGGCGGGCGAGATTGGCCAAGGGGGGCCAGTATCCCTCTTCGAACTGGGAAATCCAGGCGTGGACCCGGGCTTGCGCTTCTTGGATATGCATGGGTGACGTCACCTCTGGGTTGTCTTCTTGGCGGAAGGATTTCGTGCGGCGTCCACGCTGAAGCGGCAGGGGCCCACCAGGAGCAGGAAGAGCGAACCCACCACCATGGCCAGATCATTGCGGGATGCGTGGGCCATCCCGAAGAACCCGTAGTAGTCCACGCTGCGGAGGGCGAAGGGCCCCCAGGGGCGGCCCAGCAGGATGGGGATCTTGGTGGAGAGGATGGCCACCACCATGATCAGGAGAAGTGGGACCACCGCCACCCGCGTGTAGAGCCCCACCAGCACCATGGCGCCGAAGACGATCTCGGCGAGCCCCACCATGGGGGCCAGAACCTCCGGGGCCGGGAGCCCGATGCGCTCGAACCGTCCCGCCCCCACGAATTCGGGGTACAGAAACTTCTGGATGCCCTCCGAAACGAAGACCCCGCCCACCAGGAGGCGGATCAGCAGGGTCGGCCAGGGCGCGTTGCCGTCTCGTTCAAACATCTTTGCTCTCCTGTAGTTGATTCCCCTTTCCCCATTCTGCGGCACGCCCCATCATTGGTTTCGTGGTCCAGTGGTTGAGATTCGTGGTCCAGTGGTTGAGAGAGGTTCAGTTAACGAACCGATCCGGACCGGATGCGGTCAACCCCCGACCGCGCTTCGCCCCTTCCAGATTCATCCTCCAGGCCAAGACGCCTCTTCCATGACGAACGAAGACTCCAGCTCGTCGCCCGACGAACGACTCATCGTGGTCTCGAACCGGCTACCCCTGGTCATCAGCGAGTCGTCGGCCGGAGAGTGGCACCTGGAGCGGGGGTCGGGCGGGCTGGTCACCGCCATCGAGCCGGTCCTGAAGGACACCTCCGGCGTCTGGATCGGGTGGCCCGGACTGGGCCCGGAGGGGTTGGCTCGAGCCGAGGAGTTCCTGGACAAGAAGTCGGATGAGCTGGGCTACCGGGTCCGGGGAGTGGGGCTCACGAAGGATGAGCGCGACGCCTTCTACCTGGGATTCGCCAATCAGGTCATCTGGCCCCTCTTCCACGACTTTCCGGCCCAGTGCAACTTCGATCCGGCCTACTGGGCGGCCTACCGGCAGGTGAATGAGAAGTTCGCCGATGTGGTGGCCGACGAGGCCCGGGAAGGGGACTTCATCTGGTCCCACGACTACCACCTGATGTCGCTGGCGCAGGAGCTTCGCAAGCGGGGGGTGGAGAGCCAGATCGGCTTCTTCCTGCACATTCCCTTCCCCCCACGGGACCTGTTCCTGAAGCTCCCGTGGCGCCAGGACGTGATGGAGGCGCTCCTCCACTATGACCTCATCGGGTTCCAGACCGACCGGGACCGGACCAACTTCGTCAACTGTTTCCGCTCGCTGCGGCCGACCACCAAGGTGAGCGGCTCGGGCCGGGTGATGGAGCTGGAGTTCGAGGGTCGGACTCTTCGAGTCGGGGTGTTCCCCATATCCATCGATGTGGACGAGTTCTCGGGACCCGCCCGGTCGCCGGAGGTATCGGAGCGGGTCGCCCGTCTCTGGGCCGAGTTCCCGGGCCGGAAGATGATCCTGGGGGTGGACCGCCTGGACTACTCCAAGGGGATCCCCCACAAGCTGGAGGGCTACCGTCTGGCCCTGGCTCGGTACCCGGAACTCCAGAGTCGGGTATCGCTGGTCCAACTCGTGGTCCCCAGTCGGGAAGACATCCCGGAATACGACCAGATGAAGCGGGAGATCGAGCGGCTTGTGGGGCAGATCTCCGGAGAGTTCACCCGGCCGGGGTGGGTACCCATCCACTATCAGTACGGGCGCTGGGACCGCAACGAGCTCATCGCCCACTACCGGGCGGCGGCGGTGGCGCTGGTGACTCCACTCAAGGATGGGATGAACCTGGTGGCCAAGGAGTTCTGCAGCGCCAGCCTGGAGGGCAACGGCGTCCTGATCCTGAGTGAGCACGCCGGAGCCACCGCCCAACTCCAGGAAGACGCCATCCTGGTCAATCCCTACGACGTGGAAGGGGGGGCCGAGGCCATCTACCGGGCCTGCACCATGCCCGACGGCGAGCGGAAGGCCCGGATGCAGCGGATGCGGGAGAAGATCCGCAAGGAGGACATCTACTGGTGGGTTCGCTCCTTCCGCCAGGCGGCAGCGGGTGAGTCGCTGGAGGATGGCCTCCCCCTGGACGTCTACCTCCCCTCGCGGATCTGACCACCCTCGGAGCTCCGGCGACCCCGGGGGTCCGAGTCACCCCCGGAGGTCCGAGTCACCCCCGGCGCAGGGACACGAAGCGCTTCCGCCACCGATCTATTCTCTATCGTCGTGGATCCGGGCCAGGAGCCAACCGTCCGGATCCAGCCGCACGGCCAGGGGCTCCCCCGGGAGGGGAAGGGTCCGGGTCCACTCCCGTCCGTCCATCATGAGGAGTTGGCGGTGGACCCCGCCGTCGAGCTGGAATTCCACCTCCACGGGCATGCGGAAGGTGGGCCAGGCCGAATCCTGCTCCTGGCGAACGCGGAGCTGGACTTCATTTCTCGCTCCATTCCAACTCCACTCCACCCGGTACTCGGGATAGCCCGGGGCATGGAGCCATTGCCGGAAGAACCACTCCAGCGACTCGCCATGGACCTGCTCCATGACTCGCTGGAAGTCATCGGTGGACGCATTCCCCCCCGAATGAGCCTGGTAGAAGCGGCGAACTCCCTGGAAGAAGACCCGATCTCCGGTGACCCAGCGAAGCATGTGGAGGACCAGGGACCCCTTCTGATAGGAGTTGGCGTTCAGCAGGTCCAGGAGATTGCCGGGGGAGGTGTCCACCACCGGTCGGGCCCGGACCTCCGGCGCCGCCAGCACCCGCTCCCGGTTCACGTCCATGCGGTCCACCAGCGCCTGCCGCCCCTCCACGTGCTCCCAGAAGTAGGGGCCGAAGTAGCTTGCGAACCCCTCGGAGATCCAGAGGTGTTCCCAGCCGGCGGGGGTCACCGAGTTCCCGAACCACTGATGCACGATCTCGTGGGCCACGGTGCCTTCCAGATCCCGACCCTGGGCGATGGCCTGCTCCGAGTAGAAGATCGCCGAGGCATTCTCCATGCCCCCGAATCGGGTTGCCGCCTGCACGTTGGCGAGCTTCTCATAGGGATAGGGTCCGAACATGTCGACGTACAGATCCACCATCTCCGGCGCCCGGTGGAAGACGCGCCGAGCATGGGCCGTGTCCGGCGCGAAGGCCCACCCCGTCACCTCGACGCACCCATCGGGCCGCGGAGAAGCTGGTGCCTGCCCGCAAGCGGCCTTACCCAGATCCAGTACCTCCAGATCGGCCACTCCCACCACCATGAGGTAGGTGGGGATGGGCACGGCACTCTCCCACCGCCAGGTCATGAGACCGCCGATCCCCCCGGTCCTGGTGGAGTCGGCGGGGACGGGCTCCGCCACCTGCACCCCGTTGGCCACCACCCTGCGTTCCGGGGGTGCGTGCACCGTGAAGGAGACGGCGGCCCGGTCCGACAGGTGATCGTTGGAGGGGAACCAGAAGCGCGCGCGATTGGGCCAGTTGTCGGCAAAGGCGCTGGGTTGGCCGTGGACGTTCTCCCGGAGAATGAGGCCGTCCGCGGGGACGCCCCGACTCATGATCTCCACCTGCAGGGTGTCGAACACCCCCGGACTCCCGGGAGCGGCGAATTCCAGAAGACCTTCCTCGTGCCGGAACTCCAGCGCTTCCCCCCGCCAGGTCACAGCCTCGACCCGTAACCCGGTGAAGTCCAGGGTCACCAGGTGAGGGCCTGCCACCTCCCGCAGGTACCGGAGGGTCGTGCGGCTCGAAACCCGATCGTTCTCCGGGGGAATCACCAACTCGATGTCGTAGTGAACCACATCCAGGTCCCGATCGTAGCGCCCCGGTGCCGGAGGGATGCCCACCACCAGCGGCTCCGGCCCCTCCAGCTCCACCTCCCCCACCAGCAATGGCGGAGAGACCGAATCCCACACCAGAGGCGGCGGTCCGGGCGGTGACCGGAAGAGTGCGCACCCCCCGGAAGAGAGAAGCACCACCGACACCACCACGAGGCCGGCCACGCCCAGGAGGCCCAGAGGCCGATCCGCAGGGGAGGAGCGCCGGGGAGGGGGTCCGGCGGATACGGGTCCGGTTACGGGGACCGTGGAGCCTGGGGTACTGCCGGAGATGGAGGAAGGGCGGTTGGACAGGCCGTTGAGGGAGTGCCGCATGGGGACGAGGACGGGAGGGAAGTTGAGGGGGCCACGTTGGCGGCTGGGATGAGGCGACAAGATAGTCGCGGGGTCGGAGGGGACGAAACCAGGCAGCCTCCGCATTCGTAGGGGGACGCAGAGAGCACCCCCAGACCAAGGAGATACCCATGCACCGCCCCCAGCCATCACCCGGGCCATCCCGCCTGTCGACCCCTTCACGATTCGCCGCCCTGACCCTTGTGTTCCTGGCCATGGCGATGCCACCCCACCTCGACGCGCTCCAGGCCGGACCGCCCCAGTGTCCGGAGACCTCCAGGACGGAGGCATGCGAGGTGCGGAGCGTGGAGATCCCGCTGGCCGACGGGCGCCTCCAGGTGGACGGAGGGCCGTCGGGCTCCATCACCGTGGAGGCGTGGGAGGGCTCCGACGTTCGGGCCTATGCCCGGATCTCCGCTCGGTCCCGCATGGGGCGGAACGCCGACGACGTCGTCGGACAGGTGGAGATCGAAGCGGCGGCCGGTCGCCTCGGGGCCTCCGGTCCCCGGGGACTACTGGGCGGAACCTCCTGGACCGTGAGCTACTGGATCCAGGTGCCCCGGGGGGCCGAGCTCTCCCTGGAGACCACCAACGGTCGTATCGACGTAGCGGGCGTGGGTGGGCCCATCGAAGCCCGAAGCACCAACGGCCGCATCCGACTGCATGACGTGGATGGATGGATCGATGCCCGGACCACCAACGGGAGCCTGGAGGCGGCATTTGTGGAAGGGGCCTCGCTCCGGGCGCCGCTGGAGCTTCGGGGCACCAATGGATCGGTTACGCTGGTGGTCCCGGCGGATCTGAATGCCCGGGTCCAGGCCTCCACCACCAACGGATCCATCGGCGGAGATGTGGTCATGGACACCTCGGGTTCGCGTGGGAACCGCCAGGCCACCGCGACGCTGGGTACCGGGGGACCGGACATCACCCTTCGCACCACCAACGGCTCCATCCGGATTCGGACCCGGTAGCTCCCAAGCGGACCCCACCGACGTGGGAGAAACCGCGGCCTTCGGCGGACCCTGCACCTTCCAGTGCCCCCATGCGCGAGGAATCAGGGTTCGGCGGCCCGTTGGGCTCCCACCACGCCCTCTTCCTCCAGCCGGCGGATGGCCTCCGGAGTGTACCCGAGCTCACCCAGGATCTCCCGGGAATGCGCCCCCACGGCGGGAGGGGGCCCGCCGGGCGGAGCGCGCTCCCCGTCCCAGCGTGGTGGAGGCGCCACCGCCCGGTAGTCGGGAATGGCGGGGTGGACCTCGGGACGGAAGGCCCCCTCCCGAACCGCCGGATCCGCCGCCACCTCACCCATGTCCCGGACCGGGGCGCAGGGAACGCCGGCAGCCACCATTCGCCGCTCCACCTCCTGGCGCTCCAGCTTCCCGGTGGCCCTGGCCACCACCTCCTCCACCTCCGTCCGGTGGGCCACCCGGTCGGCGTTGTGGAGGAAACGGGGATCCTCGCTCACCCCTTCGAGTCCCAGCGCCTCACAGCAGCGTCGAAAGAGCTCATCGGTTCCCACGGCCAGGATCACGGCTCCATGGAGGGTAGGGAAGGCACCGTAGGGGGCGATCATCCCCAGCCCCGTTCCCATGGGGCCGGGCACCTGGCCGGAGGCCTCCACGCCCATGAGGTGATAGGCGCCCCAGGCGAGCCCCACATCCTCCAGGGAAATGTGCACGTCGCGCCCCCGCCCATCCCGATCCCGGCTCCGGAGGGCGGCCAGGATCCCCAGCGCTCCCCACATCCCCGCGCCCATGTCCACCAACGACGTCCCTACCCGGGACGGGGGCCCTCCCCGAGGTCCGGTGACGGAAATCAGACCGGTATGGGCCTGGATCAGGGGGTCATAGCCAGGGCGGTCACCCTGCGGGCCCTCCGGATCGAAGGCGGTGAGGGTGCACAGGATGAGCCGGGGGTGCCGGACCCGGAGCACTTCACCGGTGAGGCCGAAGCGTCGGGCCACATCCGGGCGGAAGGCCTGGATGGCCACGTCGCTTCGCGAGAGGAGCCTGTCCAGGACCTGGGCCCCCTCTTCGGAGCCGAGCTCCAGGGCCAGACTTCGCTTTCCACGATTGGCGGCCAGGAAGAGGGTCCCGTCGCCCCCCCAGGCCGGCGGCGCCCAGCCCCGCGCCGGGTCGCCGGCCCCGGGACGCTCCACCTTCACCACCTCGGCACCCAGGTCGGCCAGGATCTGGCCGCAATAGGGGCCGGCGAGATTTCCCGAGAGATCCAGCACGCGGATCCCCCGGAGGCTTCGAGCCGGCCCGCCCTCCTCCGTCATGACCCCGACACAGCCACCAGCTCCGGCATGTCCAGGGGCGTCAGCGATGTCCCGTACACCCCGTTGATGACCCGGATCAGTTCATTGGTCACGAGCCGGTGGGCCGCCGCGCTGGGATGCACGCCGTCCAGGCTGAAGATGGGCCCGAAGAGCGCCGTGGGATTCAGGAGATCGGGGAAGAAGGGGATGAGTCCATCC
>PWZC01000270.1 GCA_003567615.1 Gemmatimonadota bacterium
AAGTCGAAGCGCTTGTTGGCTCGGATGAGCGCCTCCGCCATCCGGAAGGTCCCGGCGTGGTGGACATTGTTGTCCACATCCCCGGTGGTGAGGAGGAGATGCCCCTTGAGGTTGTGAGCCAGCTCCGAGTTCCGGTCGATGGAGTACTCGAAGCTCACATTCCCTTCGTCGTCCACCTTCTCCTGGATGCCGTGGTGCTTCTCGGACCAGTTCTGATTGTAGACGTCGTTGTTGTGGTTCCCCGCCGACGCCACCGCCACCTTGAAGAAGTCCGGGTACACCAGCATGGCCGCCGTGGACATGAACCCGCCCCCGGAGTGGCCGTAGATCCCCACTCGCTCCATGTCGACGAAGGAGTGGCGGTCGGCGAGTTGCTCGATGGCCACCTTCTTATCGGCGAGGCCGTAGTCCCGGAGGTTCCCGTATCCATAGTTGTGGTACCACTTGGAGCGGTCCGGGTGTCCGCCCCGGTTCCCCACGGTGATGACGATCATCCCGAGCTGTGCCAGCGCCTGCTCGGTGGCGTTGGTGGAGAAGGACTTGGAGACGGACTCCGTCTGGGGGCCCGGGTACACGTAGGCCACGATGGGATAGACCTTCTCCGGGTCGAAGTCGTAGGGGCGGTACATGACGCCGTAGAGGTCGGTGACCCCGTCGGCGGCCTTCACATGGTACGGCTCGGGGAACTGGTAGCCCGCCGCCAGGAGCTGGGAGAAGTCCGATTCCTCAAGAGCCAGGATCTCCCGGCCTGAGGCGTCGTGGAGGGAGGCGGCGGGGATGGTGTTCACCCGGGAGTAGTTGTTGACGAAGTACCGGGTGGACGGGGACAGGCTCACTCGGTGATCGAAGTCGCCGGGGTTCAGGAGTTCGAGCCCTTCCCCGTTCAACCGGACCCGGTAGAGGTGCTGGTAGTAGGGATCCTCTCCCTCCTCCCGGGCGTTGCCCCGGAAGTAGACCCACCCGCGCTCCTCGTCCACATCCACCACGCCCCCGATGTGCCAGGGGCCCTGGGTGAGCCGGGCCACATCCGAGCCGTCCGGTGCAACCCGGTACAGGTGGGCCCATCCGTCCCGCTCCGACCACCAGATCAGGTCGCCGTTGGCCAGCCGGCGGGGCGTCTGGTGCTCCACGTAGGTGTTCAAGCGCTCCTCGATGATCACCTCCACCTCGCCGGTGGCGGGATCGGCCCGCAGTACGTCGACGCGGTGCTGGTTCCGGCTCCGGCGCCAGAAGTAGAGCTCGTCGGCGGCTTCCGAGAGCCAGAGCGCGCCGGGCGGGTCTTCCGGCGTCCGGTCCCGGGGGGTCGGTGCGCTGAAGAGCCCCATGCGCTGGTCCTTCCAGGGATCGTCCTCGAGACGGCGCATCTCCCGGGACTCCATGTCGAAGACCAGGATCTCGGACTGGCTCACATTCTCCTCGCCTGCCATTTCGTACCGGTATGTCTCGAGTTGGGGACGGTCGTTCCCGGCCACGTGCACCACCCAGAGGTCGCCCACCTCACGACGGTCCCGGCGCACCAGAGAGAACCAGCGACTGTCGTGGGACCAGGTGATCCCGGCGGACTGGCGCTTCTGGTGCTCCTTCCGCGTCTCCTCGTCGTGGCGGCCGCGACCGGGGTTACCGTAGCTGTAGTGCTCCTCCCCGTCGGTGGTGAGCTGGATCTCCTCCACCTCCACCGCCTCTTCGGCCTCTTCGGCTTCGCTCCCCGAGAGTCCGCGCCGGGCGTCCACGATCTTCAGGTAGTCGTCGTAGGACATCATCCAGAGATTGAACGTCCGGCTGAACACCACCCAGCTGCGGTCCGGCGAGACGCTGGCCCACCCGGGATGGCGGTCCGGGGCCTCGTAGTCCTCCAGTTCGGTGAGCTCGCCGGTACGGGTGTCGTAGTGGAAGTAGTGGACCTTCCGCCGGGTGCGGGTGGTGGTGCCGGTGGTCTCTTCTTCCTGCTCCTCTTCCCGGTCCATCTCCTGGTCTTGCCGGCGGCGCTCCTCCCCCTCCTCGTCCTGCGACGACTGCACCTCGAACTCCACGATGTGCTCGTCGATGAAGCGGAGGTTCCGTACCGGGATGTTCTGGCCGTCCCAGGGATCCCGGGTGATGCGGGTGAGCTCCGCCGCCAGTTCATCGTTGTCGAAGAGGGGCGTGCGGATCCCCCGGGCCGGATCCACCAGCATCCACCGGGTGCCCTCGGATGAACGCCACTCGTACCAGAACCGGTCGGTCCCGGGGATCCAGTTGGGGTTCACCGAGGTGGAGTAGACCAGATCCCGGATGCGGTAGGGAGCGAAGCGGGCGGCGAGTTGGTAGTTGGCCGACCCCTCTCCTCCCACCCAGCCGGGCACGGGTGCCTGCGGGGCCTGCAGGTCCGAGGGCATCTGAGCCCCGGCCTCGGTCGCGACAAGGGGGGCGATGAGGGCGGTCGCCAGGGTGAGGGCGGCTGCAATGCCGGGCCGCGCCAAACCCCTTGGGCAGCGCCGTTTCCCGGACCCTGCCTCTGGGGCCATTCCAGTGTTGCGTCGGGAGGAAGGGGGGAAGGCCAGGGTAGCGGGCATGGATGACGTAACGGGCATCAGGGGAATCCAGGGATGGTGAACGGTGACGGGGTGGATGGACCCGGACCGGGGCTGCGCTGCTGCGCCTGCGCAGGGATCGGGAACTGAAAAAATCGGGAGGAGCCGGAAACGGAGACGGATCCTTACCAAACGTTCCCACAAGGCGGCATGGGGGGCGTCCAGGCAAGGGGCAGTGGCCGGGATCCGCCGGTTCGCGCGGCCTGCCAAGCCACGGGGGCGTCGGCGCGACCTGACCTTCAGCGGAGACCCTGACGACTCGTTTCGTCGCCCGGTCCCAACGAATCCTTTAACATCCCATTGCTGTAAGAAACCGGTCGGACCCATCGGACTGGGCATTCGTACTCCAACGAGACCGAAAACCATGCCCCCTTCCCACCGTCGCCGTCGTCAACGCGGTTTGCGCCACCTTCAGACCCTTGGGGGCCCGGGAGAGGGACCCGGGGAGCTGGGGTCGGCCGCGGGGCTGGCCATTCACCCCCACGACCAGTCCATCTGGGTAGTGAGCCCGAACCGGTTCACCGTGTTCGCCGCCGACGGTTCGCTACAGGCCACCCATCTTCGGACCGCCGGCTACCTTCGTTTTCCCTGGGTAGGCGGCATCGGACGCGATGGGCAGCTCTACGATGTCCTGACACCGGAGGAGTTGAGCCGCTTGTCCCCCTCGTTTCCGCCGGATGGGGGCTTCCCCATGCCCCAGGTCGAGGGTGCTGAGCCGGTGCAGCTCCGTTCCGCCGACGGCACCAGGCTCGTTTCCTTACCCCCGTTCTTCGCTCCCTCCCTCCACTGGGCTTGGGGTGGGGGTGAGTACCTCTGGGTGGTCTTCAGCGACGGCATGACCTTCCATCAGACCACCATGGACGGTGACACGGTGCGGACGCTGACCCGAACCCACACTCCGGTGCCCGTCTCCGCCGCCGAGGCCGCTGCCGTCGGACTTGACCTGGCCGGTGGCTTCGGCGGCGACCTCCGTATCGAGGGGGATCTGGTGGGTGGAGACACAAAGCCCGCCTTCTCCCGCTTCTGGGCAGACGAAGTCGGTCGCCTCTGGGTCGATCCCGCCCGGGCGGAGGGTGCACCTCCGTCGGTAGAGGTCTGGAGTGAGGAGGGAGCCTTCCTGGGGGCTATTCCGGTTGACGAGGGGTTCACCATGTCGAACCCCAGACCGGTGATTCGGGACCGGCACCTCTACGCGGTTGTTCGCGACGAGCTGGACGTGCCCTTCGTGGTCCGGTACCGGATCGAGGAGGGGTAAGGTGAAGTTCGCACCACGGGTGGAGTCGGCGGAGGGACGCGGAAGGAGCCTTCCGCAGCCGGCTGCGGGGTCTCGGGCTGGATGGGCCCGTCGGTTCCTGCCCCCATCCGGACTCTGGATCCTCGCCACCGCCCTGCTGATGGGTCCAGGACTGTCCGGGTGCGCTGGAGAGGGTCTACGGCTGAACGAGCCGGAGGAGCTGGATGGCCCCGGGGAGCCTCTTCCTCCCGGTGAACATGAGGTGCGGGTTCGGCACGACGGGATGGACCGTTACGCGCTGGTGCGCGTCCCCCCGGCGGCAGAGGACTCTGACGCATCGCTCCCCCTTGTACTGGCCTTCCATGGCGGAAGTGGAAACGCCGATCAATTCCGCCGGACCAACGGGCTTGACCATCTGGCCGTCTCGGAGGGGTTCATCCTCGTCCATCCGCAGGGGATCGGGCTCCTGGATGCCCGCATCGGCCGGCTGGGGACGTGGAACGTGGGATTCTGTTGCGGCCGAGCAGGGGACCTGGAGGTGGATGACGTAGGGTTTGTGGGTCGGCTCCTGGACGAGCTGGAAGGGAGAGCACCGGTGGATCGGTCCCGGGTCTTCGCCACCGGCCACTCCAATGGGGGCATGCTGAGCTTCCGCCTGGCAGAACGGATACCGGAGCGGATCCGGGGCATCGCCCCGGTGGGCGGGGCGGCTCTTCCCGAGGACCCGCTGACCCGTCCCGTGCCCCTTCTCCAGATCCACAGTCGCGATGACCCGCGAGCTCTCTACGAGGGTGGCCTGGGACCGCCCTTCCCCCTGACGGGGCGGCGGGTTGACCACCCTTCCGTGCCCCAGGTCCTGGATCGCTGGCTCCAAGCAAACGAGTGCCCAGGCGACCCGGTGGAGCTCGAGACAAGGACCGCCCCTGCGCCTGACGCCGCCGGCCTCCCCGACGCTCCCGACCATGGGGCGGTCCTTATGGATTGGCCCGGGTGCCCGGAGGCCCATCCGGTGCGCCATTGGCGCTTGGCCGGGGCCGGGCACGGCTGGCCCGGCGATGTGGTACCCACATCTCTGTCCGACATCATGGGACCCCCCAGCACCGTGATCCACGCCGCCACCGAGATCTGGGAGTTCTTCCGCGAGCTGGCCACTGAGCCCTGAAGCGGAAAGGACCTGAGGGCGCAGGTTGCCGTATCAACCAGAATTGATGTATTCTCCCGCATGCCGACGTGTGCCCCACCCGACAGCGATGTCGTCCTTCGACGACTCCAGGCTCTGGCCGAACCTACCCGTCTGGAGATCGTGCGGCGGCTGACGGGCGGCGAGTGTTGTGTCTGTGACCTGCAGGATGAACTGGATGCGGGCCAGTCCCGCCTCTCGTTCCATCTGCGGAAGCTCAAGGATGCCGGACTGGTAGCGGACCGACGGGAGGGACGGTGGGCCTACTACTCGCTGGTTCCGGAGGCCCTGGCCCAGGTTCGACAGTTCCTGGGAGAGGTGGTAGAGCGCTCCGAATGCTGCACATCGTAGTTTTTTTCGACTACGTATCAACAAGAATTGATCCGAATAGGAGGAGCCATGGAAATCCGGGACCTTGTGAAGGAGCGGTACGGACGTGCGGCCCGGGCGGTGGCCGAGGAAGCCTCCAACTCCTGCTGCGGACCCGACGGGTGTGGCACCACCGGTGAGGGCACGGTCGACCCCATCACCTCCAACCTGTACGACGCAGCCACAACCCTTGGACTCCCCGAGGAGACGGTCCGGGCCTCGCTGGGGTGCGGTAACCCCACCGCCCTGGCCGACCTGCATCCAGGAGAGGTGGTCCTGGATCTGGGGAGCGGCGGAGGAATCGACGTGCTCCTCTCGGCCCGTCGGGTGGGGCCGTCGGGAAAGGCCTACGGGCTGGACATGACCCGGGAGATGCTCGAACTGGCCCGTCGGAATGCCGCGGCAGCGGGTGCCGCGAATGTGGAGTTCCTGGAGGGGGAGATGGAGGCGATCCCGCTCCCTGACGCCTCGGTGGACGTCATCATCTCGAACTGCGTCATCAACCTGGCGGCCGACAAGGAACCGGTGCTCCGCGAAGCCCTCCGTGTGCTCCGCCCCGGCGGGCGGTTCGCCGTGTCCGATGTGGTGACCCGTGGCGAGATCCCCTCCACTATCCGCCGCAGCATGGAACTCTGGGTGGGGTGCGTGGCCGGGGCTCTGGACGAAGACGACTTCCTCACGCTCCTGCACCGGGTGGGATTCGAGGCCCCCTCCATCGAACCCACCCGGGTCTACGAGCCCATGGAAGCCGCCGCCTTCCTCCGAGACGCCGGCTTTGACCCCGAGGCCCTGGCCCGCGAAGTGGAGGGCCGGTTCATGGCGGCGTTCGTCCGCGCCCGGAAGCCGCTCCAGGGCGCCCTTGCCGGAAACCGCTGAAGGGAGCCGCCGCCGGGGAGGGGAAGGTGCCCCCCTCGTCGCCTGCCTCCGCCCCCCTCAGAACACCCGGTCGAGGACAGTCTCCAGGCGGGTCAGGGTACCCGGCACATCGCTGAGCTTGTCCAGCCCGAAGAGACCCAGGCGGAAGGTCCGGAAGTCGTCTCCCTCGTCACACCGGAGGGGTACGCCGGCGGCAATCTGGGCGCCTGCCGCCAGGAATGCCTCGCCACTCTTCACCTCCGGACGGTCGGTGTAGGCCACCACGACACCGGGGGCCTCGAAACCCTCCGCCGCCACGGAGGCGATACCACGGCTGGCCAGGAGCGCCCGGACGCCCTTCCCCAACTCCCATTGGGCCGCCTCGACCCGGTCCAGTCCCAGCTCCATGGTCTCCCGGACGGTGTCCCGGAAGACGGTGAGGCCGTCGGTGGGCAGGGTAGCGTGATAGGCGTGCCCTCCGGCCTCGTAGGCGTGCATGATCCCCAGCCACCGGGCCAGGTCGAGGGCGAAGCTGGACGAGCACACGTCAGGCAACCTTGCCAGGGCCCGCTCCGAGAACAGGACCACGCCGGCGCAGGGCTGGGCCGACCACCCCTTCTGGGGTGCGGTGATGAGGAGGTCCACCCCGAGGGCCTCCATGTCCACCCAGATGCACCCCGACGCGATGCAGTCCAGCACGAAGAGGGCCCCCACCTCACGGGCCGCCGCCCCCAGCGCGGACAGGTAGGCATCGGGGAGGATGACCCCGGCGGAGGT
>PWZC01000199.1 GCA_003567615.1 Gemmatimonadota bacterium
CCGATTTCATTCTCCGAGGCACCCTGGAAAACCGGGGTCTTGGCTTCAAAGCCCAGGACGTGGGCGGCCCAGCCAAGGTGGGTCTCCAGCACCTGCCCCACGTTCATCCGGGAGGGGACCCCCAATGGGTTCAACACGATGTCCACCGAGGATCCGTCGGGCAGGAAGGGCATATCCTCTTCCGGCGCGATCCGAGCGATGATTCCCTTGTTCCCGTGGCGACCGGCCATCTTGTCGCCCACGGCGATCTTCCGCTTCTCGGCGATGTACACCTTCACCAACTGAACCACCCCAGGGGGGAGCTCATCGGGCTGGAAGACCTTGTCGATCTGCTCCTCGGTGCGGGACCGGACACTCTCGATCCGGTTCTGCGCCTCATCCACCAGCCGGCGGATCCGCTCCGACACTTCCCTGTTCTCCACCTTGAGGGTGGCCAGATCGGCGTCGCGGGGATTGAACGTGTTCAGCTCGGCCTTGCCAAGCTTGGTGCCTTCCGCGAAGAGGGGCTCCACCGTTCCGCGCTTGAGGCAGAGAGCCACGGTCTGGAGATGGAGCAACTCCTTCAGTTCCTCATCCCGCGCTTCGCTGATGCGCTGGATCTCGTCCCGCTCCCACTGCCGAAGCTCACCGATCCGGGCCCCGTGCTCCTTTTCCAGGAGCGGGTCGTCGATGCGGCGACTGAACACCTTCACATCGATGACATCACCGCTCATCCCAGGAGGAATCCGGAGCGATGAGTCCTTCACATCCTTCGCCTTCTCACCGAAGATGGCGGTGAGCAGTTTCTCCTCGGGAGAGAGCTCCGTCTCTCCCTTCGGAGTGATCTTCCCGGCGAGGATGTCGCCGGCCTTCACCCGCGCACCGATGCGGACGATCCCGCGCTCATCCAGGTCGGTGAGGGCATCCTCGGCCACGTTGGGGATCTCGCGGGTGATCTCCTCCATCCCCCGCTTGGTGTCCCGAACGTGAAGCTCCAGCTCCTGGATGTGGATGGAGGTGAGCACATCGTCCTTCACCAGACGTTCGGACAGGACGATGGCGTCCTCGAAGTTGTACCCGAACCAGGGCATGAAGGCCACCACCAGGTTCCGGCCGAGGGCCAGCTCACCATGATCGGTGGACGGGCCGTCCGCCAGAATTTCGCCGGCATCGACCTGCTGCCCCTTCCGGACCAGCGGGCGCTGGTTGATGGCCGTGTCCTGATTGGTCCGCCAGAACTTCTTCAAGCGGTAGCGATCGAACTGGGCCAGCTTTGCCAGGGGCTGATCCGCTTCCTTCACCTGCACCGCACCCGTGTCCACGACGATCTCGTCGGCGGTGACCCGCACCACTTCTCCGCCCCGCTTCGCCGTGATGACCGCACCTGAGTCCCGAGCCACCTTCGCCTCGAGCCCGGTGCCCACCTGTGGGGCATCGGTGAAGAGCAGCGGAACAGCCTGGCGCTGCATGTTGGAGCCCATGAGGGCCCGGTTCGCGTCATCGTGCTCCAGGAATGGGATCAGCGCGGCGGCGACCGATACGAGCTGGTCGGTGGCCACGTCCATGTAGTCGATCCGTTCCGGCGCCAGGAGGGGGAAGTCGCCCCGCTCCCGACAGAGAATGAACTCGTTGACGAAGCTGCCGTCCGGGTGAAGGGGGGCGTTGGCCTGGGCGATTCGGGCCTCTTCCTCTTCGTTGGCCGACAGCCACTCGATCTCATCGGTGACCTTGCCGTCCACCACCTTCCGATACGGCGTCTCGATGAACCCGAGCTCGTTGACCTGCGAGTTGGTGGTCAGGGACGAGATGAGGCCGATGTTCGGTCCTTCGGGGGTCTCCACCGGGCAGAGGCGCCCGTAGTGGGAGTAGTGGACGTCACGAACCTCGAAGCCGGCCCGCTCCCGGGACAGTCCGCCCGGCCCCAGCGCCGAGACCCGGCGCTTGTGGGTCATCTCCCCCAGTGGGTTGGTCTGGTCCATGAACTGGGAAAGCTGCGACGAACCGAAGAAGGCCTGGATCACGGCGGACACGGTCCGGGCATTCACCAGGTCGTCAATGGAGATCTTTTCCGGATCGGTGTTGATGGACATGCGCTCACGCACCAGGCGCGCCATCCGCGAGAGACCCACCGAAAGCTGATTGGCGATGAGCTCGCCCACCGTCCGGACCCGACGATTCCCCAGGTGATCGATGTCGTCGGTGAACCCGCGCCCCTCACTGAGTTCGATGAGGTAGCGCAAAATGGCGACGAAGTCGTCCCGGGTCAGGACCGTGGTGGCACGAGTCACATCCAGCCCCAGGCGCTGGTTGATCTTATAACGACCGACCCGGCCCAGGTCATACCGTTTCGGATTGAAGAACACCCGCTCCAGCGCCTCCCGGGCCGTCTCCACGTTGGGAGCCTCGCCCGGCCGGAGGAGTGAGTAGATGGCGTACAGCGCCTCCTCCTCCGAAGAGGTCGGATCCTTGGCGATGGTCCGCTTCACGATGGGGCTCTGTCCGCGCTCGGACGGGCCCGTGGAGCGGTAGACCGAAATCACCGTCGCCTCGGCCCTCTGCAGACGCTTCAGCACATCCAGGTTGAGCTCGGTGCCGTGGTCCACCAGGATCTCCCCGGTCTCCCCGTCCACCACCTCCCGGGCCAGAACCAGACCCTCCAATTCGGACCCCACCTGGAGATGTGACTCCTGGAGGGTCACCTCGTCCACGCCGAAGAAAAGCCCGTAGATGTCGGCATCGGTCCCGAACCCGAAGGCCCGGAGGAGCGCCGTGGCGGGGAATTTCTTCTTCTTGTCGATGTGAACGTAGCAAATGTCGTTGATGTCGATGGTGAACTCGACCCAAGACCCCCGGAACGGAATGATCCGGGCGCTGTTCAGCCTCGATCCGTTGGGGTGCGTGTTCTCTTCGAACACGACCCCAGGAGAACGGTGAAGCTGACTGACCACCACCCGCTCGGCACCATTGATGATGAACGTGCCGAGTTCGGTGAGGAGCGGGAGATCCCCGAGATAGACTTCCTTCTCGATGATGTCCTTGGGCCGCCGCTCACCCTCTTCCAGCTCTTCCCAGACGATGAGTCGCAGCGTCGCTTTCAGCGGCGACGCGAACGTCATGTCGCGCTCAATGCACTCCTCCACCGAGTACTTGGGATCGCCGAGCTCGGCGGACACGTACTCCAGGGTGAAGTTGTCGTTGACGTCGGAGATGGGAAAGATCTCTCCGAAGACCCGATCCAGACTGAAATCCCACTGTTGCTCCGGATCTTCTTGTTGCTCGATCAGCTTCTCGAAGGAGCGGAGCTGAACGTCGAGCAGGTTTGGCATCGGCATCACCGGGTGGAGCTTGGCGAAGTCCATCACCGGCCGAGACGTATTCCGAAGTTCCAACTGGGACCCCCTTGAAGGACCGGATCGGGGAAGATCCGGAGAGGTGAAACACAAAAGCGGGCAAGCGCTGAGATCCCCGGCGCTCAAAGAGGCGCCGGGGATCCGCACAGGCCCAGTTCATCGACCCGGGACGACGGGCCGGCCGCTACTGAGGTCAGACCTCGGCCGACCCGTCGCTGCAACCCCCGGAGCTATTTGACACCGGGGATGAGGTGACGTTCCCGGATTACTTCAGCTCGACGGAAGCACCCTGATCCTCGAGCTTGGCCTTGATCTGCTCGGCCTCATCCTTGGTCGCTGCCTCCTTGACCGTGGACGGTGCGCTGTCCACCAGCTCCTTGGCCTCCTTAAGGCCCAGGCTGGTGACCTCCCGGATCACCTTGATGACCTGGATCTTCTTCCCACCCACCGCGGTCAGGACAACGTCGAACTCGTCCTTCTCCTCGGCGACGGCTTCGGCGCCAGGGGCGGCGGCAGCCGGCGCAGCGGCGGCCACGGCGGTGACGTTGAACTTCTCCTTGAACGCGTCAACAAACTCGGCGAGCTCCAGAACCGTCATGTTCCCGATGGTCTCGAGCAGTTCTTCCTGCTTGGTAGCCATTACCAGTGTCTCCTTGATGATCCCGGACTCAAACCGGGGAGTTGGGCTTGCTCACCTTCCCGCGAACCTGCGTCCGACCGACGACCGGCCCCCGGACTCGCGGAAGGAACGACTGGGGCATCCGTTTCGGATTACCCCTCTTCCGCCTTCTTCTCGCGAAGGGCGTCCAGAAGTCCTGCTGTCTCCTGCAGCTTCGCTTGCAGCACTCCGGCCAGGTTCGCCATGGGCGCTTCCAGCGCCCCGGCCAACTGCGCCAGGAGTTCATCGCGGGAGGGCAGGGTGGCGAGGCGCTTGAACTGCCCCTCGCCCAGCAACTGCTGATCCAGGATCCCCACCTTGAAGGCAGGGCGATCGCCGTGCTGCTTGGCGAACTCGGTCAGCGCCTTGGCCGGTCCAACCGGCCCCTCCCCGGCCAGAATCACGGCCGTGGGTCCCTTCAGATGCTCCGAAAGATCCGGCAGATCCATTTCGGACGACTCGAGCGCCCGCTTCAGGAGCCGGTTCTTGACCACCAGGTAATCCGCACCCGACTCATGGAGCCGATCCCGGAGTACGGTGATGGACTTCACATCCAGACCGCTGAAGTCCGTCAGGTACAGGACGGGGGCCTCATTCAACCGGGTCCGGAAATCGGCGACGAAGGACTCCTTGTCAGCGCGCTTCATCACAGCCTCCGGCGATAGAGGGTGGGCTCTACGGCGACTCCGGGCCCCATGGTGCTGGAGACGGTGACGCTCTGGACATACCCACCCTTGGCTGCGGCGGGACGGGCGCGGATGATGGAGTCCATGAACGCGCCGAGGTTCTCTTCGAGCTTCTCGAGGTCGAAGGAGACCTTTCCGATGGGCGCATGGACGTTCCCGGTCTTGTCGACCCGGAACTCGATCTTACCGGCCTTGATCTCGGAAACAGCCCGGCCCACATCCATGGTGACCGTCCCGGCCTTCGGTGTGGGCATGAGCCCGCGAGGACCGAGGATGCGTCCCAGCGGACCGACCTTCCCCATCTGGTCCGGCGAGGCCACCACAACGTCGAAGTCGAGCCACCCCTCCTGGATCTGCTGGACGTACTCGGTCCCGACGTAGTCGGCCCCTGCCTCTTCGGCCTGCTTGGCCTTCTCTCCCTCGGCGATCACCAGGACCCGCTGGGTCTTTCCGGTACCGTGGGGAAGCACCACTGTGCCCCGGACGATCTGGTCGGCCTTCCGCGGATCGACGGAAAGCCTCGTGGCTACTTCCACGGACTCGTCGAACCGGGCGAAGGAAAGCTCCTTCACCAATTCCAGCGCCTCACCGGGCTGGAACCGGACGCCCACCGGGACCTTCTCCCGGGCGTCACGATATTTTTTTCCCTGTCTGGGCATCATTGAAGAACCGTCGTGTGTCATCCTCCCACCCGTGGCGGTTCGCAGCGGGTGGTTCAACGGACGCCGGCCTCACCTGGACCGGACAAAGGTGCCCGCCTCCCCACACGTGGGGCCGGCGGGCACAGGGGGTGGGACCGGTCAGTCGGCGACCTGGATCCCCATGCTCCGGGCGGTTCCGGCGATCATGCGGATCGCAGCGTCCACATCCCGGGCGTTGAGGTCGTTCATCTTCACCTCGGCGATCTCCTTCAACTGATCGCGCGTCACCGTGGCCACCTTGGTCCGGTTCGGAACGGACGACCCCTTGTCGAGGCCCGCCGCCTTCTTGAGAAGGACGGGCGCCGGGGGCGTCTTGGTGATGAAGGTGAAGGACCGGTCGGCGAAGACCGTGATCTCCACAGGGATCGTGGTCCCGGCCTGCTGCTGCGTCCTGGCGTTGAACTGCTTGCAGAACTCCATGATGTTCACGCCGTGTGCGCCGAGCGCCGGACCTACCGGCGGGGCCGGGTTGGCCTGACCGCCGGTCACGTGCAGCTTGATGAATCCCGTCACCTTCTTCGCCATCGCTCACATCCTCGTGCGCCTCTGGGCGCGACATGGTTTCGTTCTGGAAAACCCGGATCCCGCGGTCGGCCCCGAGGGGCGGCAGCGGTTGGGTCAGTACCCCTTCAACTGGGAGAAGTCGAGTTCCACCGAGGTGGGACGCCCGAACAAGGAGACTTCGACCTTCACCTTCCCCTTGTCGGCGTAGACCTCCTGGATCGTCCCGGAGAAGTCGGTGAAGGGGCCTGAAACCACCTCCACCACCTGACCGGCACGGAACGGCACCTCTTCCTTCTCGGGCTCGTCGCCCTCGACCTTGACCCCCAGGATCTTGTTGATCTCCTCCTCTCGGAGGGGCTGGGGATCACGCCCGCTTCCCACGAACTTGATCACACCCTGGACGCTGTTGACCAGGTGCCGGGTGCGATCGTTCAAGACCATCTTGACGAGAACATAGCCGGGATAGAGACGCTTGGTAACCTCAACCCGCTTTCCGTTCTTGATCTCCATCACTTCCTGAGTGGGGACCAGAACCTCTTGAAGTTCCCGGTCTTCCGGCGATTCGCCGGGCTCTTCCTCGATCTTTCGCTGGAGCAACCTCTGGACCTTGTTCTCGTGGCCCGAGTAGCTCTGAACCGCATACCACTTAGCCTCCGCCATGATCGAGCCTCAAGCTCCGAAGATTCCCATGATGATATCGATAAAGAACCGGGAGGCCACATCCATGCCCCAGATCACCAGGGAGACAAGCAGACAGAAGACGATCACCACCAGGGTGGCGTTCTTCAACTGAGGCCAATCGGGCCACGTGACACGCTGCAGCTCGGTCCAGCACTCCTGGACGAACTCATTGGCCCGCTTGATCTGGGTGACCATGACGACCTGTTCGGGGTTGTGAGGCTGGAAGAAGACCGAGCCACACGACCACCCGGGGGCGGCCATTTCGGCGGCGCCCGGGTGGCCTGCGTGACGTCTCGTTACTCGATGATCTCGGTGACGACGCCGGCGCCCACGGTGCGGCCACCCTCACGGATGGCGAACCGCAGCTCCGTGTCCATGGCGATGGGGCTGATCAGCTCCACCTCCATCTGCACA